>QHPN01000017.1 GCA_003219115.1 Verrucomicrobiota bacterium
CCGAGTGAATGGTGAGAAATGCGTTAGCGAGATCGTTTTCGCCGGAAAGAAATTGGCGCAACTCGAAGTCGGCTAATTTTTGAGCGAGTCGTTCATGCTCCTGCGCTACTTCGCGTTCCGCTTCGGCGCGAGCGTGGGCGTTGTTTTCCTCCTCGGCCAGTTGTCGCAAAGCATCGAAGTCTGCAATTTCGCGTTCAAGTTCGCGAACAGGATTGATGAGCGACTTCAAGCGCGACACTTCCTCGACCTCGGCTTGGGCGCGTTCGCGGTTGCTCCAGAAATCGGGCGCGGCCATTCGCCCTTCGAGAGCGCTTAATTGTTGCTGCAGCTTGTCGACCTCAAAGAAACCTCCGCAGTGCGCCGGCGCGTTTCCTCAAGTCTTCCCCATCAACAATCGCAATCTCGTTAGCCATGGGGGAAAGATAGATGAATCTTCGAATTTACGCAAAGTTCCGATGGCTCTCAGGAAAAGGGAGCGCACGCTTCCAGCGTGCTGCTCCCTTCGGCATCTTGCCGAAGTACGTGTTTAGCGTTGCCACGTCATGTCCCATCTCATTAACACCTCGCTTCAGTGAGGTGTATGGCGGAGTGCGCTATCACAACCCCGAAGGCTTTCGGGGTTTCCTTCTTCACTCACAAAAAACCGCTCAAGCGGTTGGCGTTCGCTCCGGCGCCGGTAACACCCAGCTAAAGCACGGTGTTAATGAGAGGGGCAATCGACGCTAAACACCTACTTGCCGAATGATTCCTTTGCTCGCTTCGGGTTTTCGGCAAGATGCCGAAAACTGCCCGCTGGAAGCGTGCGCTCCCCTCCGTTCTCTGATAACGGGCCGTGGACCGAGATTTCGGACTCAGAATGTGCGGCGAGTTGCCTATCACCGTTGCGGAGCTTTCGAATTTTTCGCCGGCTCGAGCCTAAAAATCGTTTCTCCTTCCTTCATCAGATCAAGTCGATCGCGCGCGATCGTTTCCAGATAAGTTGGATCGGTTTTGAGCCAGGTGATTTCACGCGTCGCTCGCGCCAGCAGCAGCTTTTGCTCATCGGTCTGCACTTGGAGGCCATCGAGCTCGGCCAGCGCTGCCTGCTTCTGTTTGTAAAGCGGAACGAACAAACTGACTATCACGAGCCAGAGCGCGAGAAATAACAGGACGAAGAGTATCCGGTTTAATCGCTGCCAGATCGTGGCCTCGCGACGCGCACGGAAATCAGCATAGCTGGGCTGATCCACTAGCGCATCTTACCGCCGTATACGGCGTTGTCACCAAGTTCCTCTGCGATTCGCAGCAATTGATTGTACTTCGCGATCCGGTCAGTGCGCGACAACGATCCCGTCTTGATTTGCCCGGCGTTGGTCGCGACGGCAATGTCGGCGATGGTGGTGTCTTCGGTCTCCCCAGAGCGATGGGAAATCACTGCCGTATAATTGTTGTCGTGCGCCAGTTTGATCGCATCAAGTGTTTCCGTCAGCGTCCCGATCTGGTTAACCTTGATCAGGATCGAATTGGCAACGTGCTCGTCGATTCCCTTGCGCAAAAATTCAACGTTCGTGACAAAGAGATCGTCGCCCACCAGCTGGATTTTATCGCCCAGCCGCTCTGTTAACTTTTTCCAGCCGGCCCAATCGTTCTCCGCGCAACCGTCCTCGATCGAGATGATCGGAAATTTTGCGCACAGCTGCGCGTAGAATTCCGATGAGGCGGCATCGAGTGCGATAAAAATTTGTTCGCCTAACCTGTAACCGGCGCGTCCTACGGCCACCGCAATCGATTCCAGCGCGTCCTCGGCCGATGAAAGGGCTGGCGCAAAACCGCCTTCATCTCCGACCGCAGTAGAAAGACCGCGCTCGTGCAGCACTTTTTTCAACTCGTGAAACACCTCGGCGCCGTAACGCAACGCTTCGGGAAAATTAGGAGCACCTTTGGGCATGATCATGAACTCCTGAAAGTCGATTGGCGCATCGGAATGGGCGCCGCCGTTCAGAATATTCATCATCGGCACCGGCAAAACGCGCGCACCAGGCCCGCCGAGATAACGAAACAATGGAAGATTGGCCGCGGCGGCCGCGGCATGCGCTGTCGCCAGTGAAACACCAAGCAAAGCGTTAGCACCGAGATTTTTCTTGTTCGGCGAACCGTCAAGTTCGATCAGCGTCGCATCAATCTTATCCTGCGCCCGGGCGTCGAATCCTCGCACGGCGTCCGCGATTTTCCCATTCACGTTCGCGATCGCCTTGAGAACGCCCTTGCCGCCATAGCGTTTCTTATCGCCATCGCGTAATTCCCAGGCTTCGTGTTCGCCCGTGCTGGCCCCGCTCGGCACAATCGCACGGCCGAGCGCCCCACTTTCCAGGCGCACATCGACTTCGACAGTAGGATTGCCGCGCGAATCCAAGACTTCGCGTCCGATAATTTCAGCAATGCTCGTTTGCATTTTTTTCGCGCGGGTATGATGCGCCATGTGCGCCCACTGTCCAGTCCGAGCCGAGCTGGCGGTAAAAGATTTTGTGAACGACTTATGGAAGACGCACGCTGGTAGGGCTCGTCATCCCGAACCGCGAAGACGGTGAGGGATCTCACAATCGTGCAATTGACATTCAAATTGAATTGTGTGACCCGCGCTTATTGGTGGGATCCCTCGCTTGCGCTCGGGATGACAACGCTTATAGCGGCGTTTCATTTCGGTCGCGGCACTACGCGCGGAGCAGCCCGCGCGCTGAGGTCAGCGGCGGCTAACAGCTTGCGCTCCCAGCCCGAGAAAAACATTCGCACTGGTAATCTCGATTCAGATTAGTACGGTATGAGCCTGATGTTGGTTCGCGGACGAACGGCCCTGTTATTGTTGCCGATTGCAGTTGGCGCATTGATTGGTGCCGAGCCCGCCAAGCTCGCGCCTGATCAGATGGCAAAAGCCGCGCGCACCGACGCCATCACCATTCCGACACCAGGCGAACTTTTTGCCGCCTTGCAAAAACCAGGGAAGCCGAATTGGACTGACGCCTATCGCGCCCCCATACCGACCACCTACAAAAATCGTGCGCAGCTTGCGCTCAACCTCGGCGGGTTAATTGCGGATGGTTTTATCGCGGTCGAAGCGCAGGATAGCCAGCAGGTAAAAAACATTGGCTCGGATGTGATCAAGCTGGCCAAGGCGCTCGGCGTCAGCCAGAACATTCTCGGTCGAAGCAACAGCATCAATGATTTTGCGGAAACGAACCAGTGGGACTCGCTTCAGGAAGAACTCGAAGCGACGCAAAACGAAGTGAAGAATTCGATGCAGTCGCACAGCGACCAGGACCTGGTGATTCTGGTCAGCATTGGCGGCTGGATTCGCGGGACGCAGGTGGTCAGCGGCTCGGTTGCGGCCAATTACGACGAACGCAGCGCGAAACTACTCCGGCAACCCGCATTGGTAAGCTTTATTCACTCAAAGCTGAATGATGTTTCGCCAGAGTTGCGGATTGATCCTTTGGTCAAAAATGTCAACGAACAGCTCACAAACCTGGAAAAACTGGTGACATTTCCGGCCGGCAAATCTCCCAGCCCTGATGACGTCCGCAAAGTGAACAGCGTGGTCACCGATTTGATTCAGCAAATTCAACACAAGACCGACACCAAATGAAACGCGGCCTCTTTTTCATTATGTTGTTGGGTATTGGCGGTGCAGGGGTTTCTCTGGCCGATACGGATGCGGAAGTGAATGCTCGAAAGAATGCGCTGGACGTGGCAGGGGCATTTACAAACGACGGCTTCAAACTTCGCGATGGGCACTGGTGCGGCACGTTAAAGCCGCAGGACCACGCGTTGATTGCGGTCAATCTATACGCTGGGAATCAGTATTGGTTTGCTGTCGGCACCACTGATCCGGCCAGGAAAATTGCGGTCAACGTTTATGATGAAACCGGTAAACTCCTGACGACCGACCATTACGATGGTGGGGACCGGGCCGCGGCAGGATTTTCGCCGACCGACAGCGGTCAATATTTCGTCTCGGTTGATCTGGTGGAGGGCGGGTCGAGCAGCTTTTGCCTCATCTATTCTTATAAGTAGGCTGGCAGACTGTTTGAAACCCGCGCTTTGAGTTTGTACGCCCAGCGCCGTAGGCGCGACATGTTGATAGATCGCCCGCAGCCATATCCATTCAGCTCCGTAGGAGCGGCACGTCTTTTTCCCGTGGCCGCATATGTCGAACCTCTGGAGCTTTGGATAATGGTGTTCCATAACGATAGGCATGCCGCGCCTACGTCGTTGGCTCGGATTTTTCGAGCCTCTGCTTGGGCGGGGAATAGGAGTAGCTTTGCAAACCCTTGGCCATGAAGGTATCGAGTTGTCTTTCGGGTGGTGTGCTTATTCTGCTCGCGTTGTGCGGGACGAGCTGTTCAACCCCGGAATCGGCCGCCCCAGCCGCCGCGTCGAATAGCGGGCAATACTATATCGTGAGCGCAAGGGAAGCGAAGTTTTACCGTTACGGACCGCAGCAAGCTAGTGGTCCCGACGAGAGACTGGCGCAGGGCACATTGGTGACGCGCATCCGTCCGGCGTTTGGATATAGCAAGGTTCAGCTCTCGGATGGACTGCAGGGTTACGTCGCGAGCCAGGACATTCACGCGGCGCCGCCGGAGGTGGTTCAAGCGGCAACCAATCCGAATCCGCCCGTGACCGGTACGAGCGAATCGAACCGGCAGCCGCGGTTTCGTCACAATATAGTGAACCCGCGTTTCCTGCCGCCGCCGCCGGCGTTGCCCGAAGACCAGCCCGAGCCAACCCCGATCCCTGGGTCGGAATCTTCACCCACACCATAACGAGGAGACTATTGAAATACCGGAGTGGGTCGCGCCTAGAGGCAGAAGGGCGGATGGCAAGGAGCGAGGGAGGCGCATCCCCATCCCGCAGCTGCGGGATAACGACCCAGGGACGCCGCCAGCCCCGAATGCTTTCGGGGCCAGCTGCCTTCTGCCTCGCGCCGGCGACGGTTGCGTTGATTTTGGCGCTGGCCTTCGTTGCTCGCTGGGCCGAGGTCGCTCCGGATATCGGCGCTGCGCTTCGCGCCTTGGCCAACGCCAAAATCCACAGCAACGCGACCCACTCCGGTATTTCAACAGTCTCCTAGACAAGCACGGGCTGCTGCGGATTAAGTAGGCGGCAAATTGTTATGAAAGCTGTCCAGGTTTTTTACGAGGGTAGGGTGCAGGGAGTCGGGTTTCGCTATTCCATCAGGCAAATAGCGAAGGGATTCAATGTCACCGGATGGGTGCGCAATCTGACTGATGGCCGGGTCGAATTACAGGCGAGCGGCGAGTCGGAAGAGGTGGACGCGTTTTTGGAAGGCATTCGACAAAGCGAACTCGGCTCTTTGATTCGAAAGGAATCGGAGAACGCATTGACAACTCCACCCGATACTCAAGGCTTCGAAATTCGGGTATGACCGAGCCGGCCATTCGCGTCAGCGACGTTACCAAGATATTTCCCACGCCATTTCGCCGGCGACGGATTGTGGCATTGCAGCATCTGAACCTCGAAATCGCTCCCGGTGAAATCTACGGTCTGCTCGGACCAAACGGTTCCGGCAAGAGCACGACCTTAAAAATTATTCTTGGGCTAATTCAGCCGACGCGCGGCAGTGTTCGCGTTTTTGGTCGCGATAATTCCACCGTGGCGGTGCGTCGCGATATCGGGTTCCTGCCGGAGAACGCTTATTTCCACAAATTTCTCACGGGCACCGAGACGCTGCGATTTCACGCCCGGCTGAGCGGATTGGGATCGCGTGAAAGTAAATCGCGCATTGCTGAGTTGCTGGAGACAGTCGGACTGACGCGGGCGGCTGACGCGCGCCTCAGCACCTATTCAAAGGGAATGTTACAGCGAATCGGATTGGCCCAGGCGCTAATCCACCGACCAAAAATTCTCGTGCTGGATGAACCAACCGCAGCGGTCGATCCCGCCGGGTCGCGCGACATTCAAAATCTGATTGCCTCTTCAAAAAAAACCGGCACCACCATTCTCCTTTCCTCACATCTGCTCACCCAAGTCCAGGAAGTTTGCGATCGCATCGGCATTTTGCATCGCGGCAAATTGATTCGTGAAGGCCGGCTGGAAGATTTGCTCGCGATTGAAAATCAAACCGAGTTCATCGTCGAGAACACGACGCCCGAATTTCTCGATCAACTCGAGCGCCAGATTGCCTCGGTCAATGGCCGTGTGGTGCTGCGACGCAAACCGCAGACTTCCCTCGAGCAATTGTTCCTCAAGGTAACCGAAACCCGCGACGAATGAGCTCCTCTTTGGGCCGCATTGGTGCGATCGCCCGCACCACCTTCATCGAACTGGCACGGCTGCGCGTCTTTTATGTCCTGATTCTTTTCGCTCTCGTCCTCATCATTAGCTCCTCCTTCATCGCGCGCATTTCCTTCCAGCAGGAGTTGCAAGTGACGCGAGACATCGCTCTCGGGGCGATCAATTTCTTTCTCAGCATGCTGGCGATTGTTGCGACCGCGCAGTTGTTGCCGCGCGATCTCGAAGATCGTGTCATCTATAGCGTGCTCGCAAAACCAGTTCGACGGTTCGAATACATGATGGGAAAATTTTTTGGGGTGCTCGGATTACTAACGATCTCCCTCATCGCCATGAGTGTTCTTTGCCTGGCCGTGATTCATCTGCGGGAAGGATCGGCCGTTCGGGAAACAATGCAGCAGATGACGCAATCGCCTCCTGAAGAACTGGAGCGCGCTCTGACCGGGCTGCACCAGGCCGGTGTCAATCAGGACTTGGCTTTCGCGTTGCTCCTCACCCTGATGAAGGCTGCCGTCCTGGCCTCGGCCACGCTCTGTATTTCCAGTTTTGCCACTTCAAACATCTTTACCATTAGCGCCATGGCCATGGTTTATCTGGTCGGTCACCTCGAAACCATCGCGCGCGATTACTGGTTGCATCAACACTCTGCCGGCTGGTTGATCCGCGCTTTTCTCGCACTCGTCCTCCTCTTTTTTCCGGACCTGCAAGCCTTCAATCTTAGCGACCAAATTATTGCCGGAGCCTCACTTTCCAGTTTGGCGTTGACAAAACTGCTTGGACTCGGCGCCGTTTACATTGTCGGATACCTCGTGATTGCAATTGCGATCTTTACGCAACGCGAACTATGAAATCCCTGCTCGCGCTCATCGTCATTCTGGCCGCGTTCGTCCCGGCAAAATTGAAAATGGAATCGGTCTGCCAGCAAAGCGCGCCTGCTGGTCTCTCCCTTGATTTGCGCGAACAAATCGGTCAGTCCGCTTTCGTCGCCGTGCTCGGCGGGTTTCGTTCCATTGTTGCTGATCTGCTTTTCATCGATGCCTATTCAGCTTGGGAACGGACTGATTGGACACAGCTTCTCTTGCGCTTGCGGCAGGCAACCGAACTGCAACCGCGCTCCATTCTTTTTTGGGAAATGGCGGGATGGCACATGGCTTGGAACGCCGGAACGGCGGCGCTGGAAGACGAATCCAAGTCGCCGGCTACGCGTCGGCGGTTGCAGTCCGAGTATCTCAACCTGGGTGAAGATTTTCTGGTTCGCGGCGTCGCCCACAATCCGGAGAAGCCTCAACTTTACGAAGCGTTGGCACGATTATATCGCGATAAGTTTCACGATCATGTGCGCGCCGCCGAAAACTTTGAGAAAGCTTCGCGTCTTCCCGGACATGCCTCCTATGACGAACGCTTTTCCGCTTACGAGCTTTCCTATTGCGAAGGCCGCGAACGCGAGGCCTACGATCGATTACGCTCTCTTTATCAACGGGGTGAGAAGCAACGTCTCCCGCGTCTGATCCACCAACTCCGGGCCATGGAAGAGCGTCTCAACCTTCCCGCCAACGAAAGAATCCCCTAGTGTCCTGTCTCCGAAATAACTTGTCATTTGTTGTGTTCAAAATGGGCTGCCGGTTCGCCACGGCGAATCCGTCCTGTGGCGGACAAGGCGCGGCGAGGGAGCATCCCCCCAATGGGGCTGTAACCGAGCCGCAACGCCGCCGCCAGCCCATTTTCAACGCAACCCTCCGGGCTGGGACACCTTGGCGATTCTCCAGCCTTGCTCGCTGGACCGAGGTCCGGGCCGGACGGGCGTTGGCTGCGGATATCGGCGCTGCGCTCGCGCCTTGGAGAAATCGCCAAATTGCCTCCAGCAAATGGCAAGCTATTTCAGAGACAGGACACTAAATGCGGTTTGCCATTTTTAGCGACGTGCACGCAAACCTGGAGGCGCTCGAGGCAGTGATCGCGAACGCCCGCGAACATCACTGCACTCATTTTATTTGCCTGGGCGACATCGTTGGCTACAACGCCAATCCGCGCGAGTGCATCGAGATTGTGCGCGATTTGGATTGCCCAACCGTAAAAGGAAATCACGACGAGCAGGCTTCTCAGCTGACGGCCTCCGGTGATTTCAATGAAATGGCAGAACGGGCCATGACCTGGACGCGCGCGCAATTGAGTGATGAGGACCGTGAATGGCTCCGTGACTTACGTCTCCAGCGTCAGGTGCGCGATTTCACCATTGTGCACGCCACTCTCGATACTCCTTCGCAATGGGGCTACGTCTTTCGCGACCTCGATGCTGCCGCCAGTTTCACTTACCAACACACCACCGTCTGTTTCTTCGGTCATACTCACATCCAATGCGCCTTCATCCGCGACGAACGCGCTCATCGCACCCAGCAGGAACAGATTCATGTCGAGTTTAGCAAAAAGTATTTCGTCAATGCCGGCAGCGTCGGGCAACCGCGGGACGGTGACTGGCGCGCTGCCTATTGCATTTACCACGCCGACGAAAATTTGATCGAGCAGCGCCGGGTCCGTTACGATGTCGAACGGGCCCGCAAGAAGATCATTGCCGCCGGTCTCCCGCGCTTACTAGCTGACCGTCTCGCGCTCGGTCGTTAGTGTGGTTTGTATTAGGTAAAAGGATAGACAAATGTGTCGAGCTTGTCGGATCTCTCTGTGCTGGCACGATTGGCCCACGGCTCCTCTTTTCTGGGGAGCGCACGCGCCTCGCGTGCTGTCGTCGGCGCCTCGCCGACGACTTCCTTTTGGTTGGACAAGAGAAGCATTCCGGCGAGGCGCCGAAATGGGCACGCGAGGGCGCGTGCGCTCCCCGGATCTGAATCGCAACGGGCACGAAGAACTCGTACGCTTGGGGTCAAAAACTTCTTAAGTCGTGCCGTTGAAGATCCTGATCATCAAACCGAGCTCGCTCGGCGATGTCGTTCACACTCTGCCAGCGGTCGCGGCGATTCGCGATGCTAAACCCGATTCTGAAATTACCTGGGTCATCAATCCGGAATGGGCGCCGCTCTTGCGCGGAAATCGCGACATCGATCATGTCCACATTTTTCCGCGCGGCGAATTTAGCGGATTCGGCGCGCCCGGCCGTTTGCTGCCTTGGATGCGGGAGACGCGGCGGTTGCAACCGGATGTCGCGCTTGATTTTCAAGGACTGTTCCGGAGCGCGTTGATCGCCAGAATCAGTGGCGCGAAGAAAATTTTCGGGATGAGCGACGCGCGTGAGGGCTCGCGTTTATTTTATACCGAAGTCGCGCCAGTGGATCGGCACGAACACGCCGTGGATCGTTACCTCAAATTAG
>QHPN01000249.1 GCA_003219115.1 Verrucomicrobiota bacterium
TGATCGAACGCACGATAGCCAAACCCATTCCGAGGCCTTCCGTTTTGGTGGTGAAAAATGGATCGAAGATGCGATCGCGCGCCTGCTCTGGAATACCGGCTCCGTAGTCTCGAACGCTGGCTCGAACGGCCCCGTCCCCGTTCCATTCCGTGGCGATTGTGACTTTGCGGTTGCTAACGGGGGTGTCGCGCATGGCATCGAAGGCATTCAAGACGAGATTGAGCAAGACCTGCTGGAACTGAATCGGATCACCCGTAATCGGCGGCAGATTGGGCTGCAGTATAGTCTCGACTTCGCACGAACGCAGCAGCGCATCCGGACTAACGATCTGCACCACCGTGGCTACCACATCGTTAAGGCTCATCTGCTGCCGGATGGTCTGGCCTTTCTTAACCATGGCGCGGATGCCACGAACCACGTCACCAGCCCGGCGTCCGTCCGCCACGATATCGCTCAGAATCTCGCGAATCTCTTGGAAACTAATATCGCCACGATCAATAAAACGCTGGCCCGCCGCCGCATTACTAACGATTCCTGAAAGCGGTTGATTTAATTCATGAGCCAGCGAGGTGGACATTTCACTCATTAACGCGACCCGACTAAGATGTGCCATCTCCGTCCGATGTCTTTGCGCTTCCAATTCCGCTTCTTTGCGCGCAGTGATGTCCACCACGGCGCTGAGAACGAACGTGCCCTCGGGCGTTTCAAGCGGCGCTAATCCGATTTCCACGGGAAACTCGGTTCCGTCTTTTCGTCGGGCGAATAGCTCGCGGCCGGCTCCCATCGCACGCGCCATCGGTGCCTCAAAAAAAGCCCGGCGATCGCTGGGATGGGCATGACGGAAACGTTGCGGCACCAGGGTCTCGACCGAACGGCCAATAATCTCTTCGCGGGTATATCCAAAGAGCTTTTCGGTCTGGGAATTCACCAGCACGATATGGCCCTCTTTGTCTACCAGGATAATTCCATTGGGCGACGCTTCGACCGTGAGACGAAATTTTTCTTCTGCATGTTTCTGGGCTGTAATGTCCATGGAAATGCCCCGCATCCGGATAGGATTTCGCTCCCCGTCAAACTCGACCCGGCCGCGTGCCGCAATCCAAAAGGTCTTACCATTCGGACGAACGATCCGATGTTTGCTCTCATAAACACCGTCGCCTTTGACCGCCTTCGTCATCGCCGCCGTGACAACATTTCGATCGTCAGGGTGCAACGAGTGCAGGAAACGGTTAAAGTCCAATTTCTCCAGGCTGTTCACGCCCGAACCGCGACGTTCGTTTGTCGCCCAGATTTCGTCCCGCACGATGTCCCATTCCCAAAGGGTGAGATGTGCTGCTTCCGCCGCGAGAGTCATCCGCCGTTCGGTCTCGCTGAGTTTGGCCTCGCTGACCTGCAATTGGCGCTCGAGTTGCGCGGAACGGAGAACCTCAGCGCTCAGCGGATAGCCGACGATATAGACGCTAGCCATGTAAACAAACGTGACGATATGGGGGACTTGCAGGACACCGGCGTCGGTTAACCGGGCCAGAGCAACGACTGCAATCACTGCTCCGGTGATGCCGACCCCAACATAAATTGCGGCCCGTCGATTCCCGCGCTTCCAGATCGTGGCAGAGAGATCGAGCACAAATATGATGAGCGTTGCGTCAGCAAGGTTCAGTAAATGATGCAGCGGACTGCTCTCAGATTTCCTCGAAGTTGAGCCCGAAAGGCGCGAAGGCGTCGACGACGATGACCAGCGCCCACGTGACGGTGATAACCGTCGCGAGAAGGGGCCTGCCGTAGCCGAAGTATTTGCAGGCGTACCACGCCATCGCGATCAACAGCAGTGTCAGCGGCAGATAAGAGAGACGAAGAGCGATCACGTAGCCGCTTACCGTCGTCGCTTTCAGCATCGTCAATTCGATGAAACCGGTCCCGGCTGCTCCCAGAGCCGACAGGGCAAAGAGCAAATGCGCGGCCTCCCGGCGTCGTTTCAACCAGATGGCAAAATGGATCGCCGCCAGCGTCAAGCACACCGCCGACGCCATCGACCAAACAACAGTGATCCAGCTCATGGAATCTAACGGGTTAAGAAAATGGCAGGAAGCGGACCGATGGCACGGGGCGAACTGCTACGCGGGAATACCTTCGCACGGCCCTGCGATTTTTACACGATTTTGCCTCTCAGGGAAGTCTTATCTTCGGACGGGGAGAGCGTCATACAGCGTTAGTCAGTTGTCGCTTGCCCATTGGAGGAATTCCATATTCGGAATGGGCCTGGCGGTCACGGGAGGGTTAGACCAGCGAGGGAAGCAGAAAAAGCCCGAAGGGCTGGCGGAAATTAGCCGGTGTGCGCAAGTCACCGGCTTGGACATGAGAAAAAGCGACCAGCCCAAACCGTTCGGTTACCGGGGACCGACGACCGATTGCACTTAGCCCCTTCCGCGTTCCCCTTTCTGCTTTCTCCCTTCCGATAAGTGAGTAGACTCCCCCATGAGTGAGGCGGAACAAACAATAGCCCCGCCCCCTGCTGGCGCGCGGGTCTTGGAAGAAGGCGAGATAATTAATGATGGCGATCTGCACTGGAACACAAAGGTTAAGCACTGGGTTGCCGTCACGCCGCAAGGCGAGGAAAGGGTTGCCCCCGGGCAGCGCGGCCTTTACTGCCGCAAGAACGGTGACCTGTAGCAGCCTTTTGGACTGCGGCGGCTAACGCAGCGCCACCATAGTCTTGTCGCCTGCCTTGCATCCTCAGTCCTCTGCGTTGCGCCGACCGATCGCGCCCTAGGCATAACGGTCCAACGCTTACGAATCGCCTGCCTTCTACTTTCTGCTTCTGATACCCGATAACCTCACCGATAACTGCGAGGCCTCCCAGCTCGGACATATGCATCCAGTTTCGCCGCCTCGAAACCCATTAGGTATTCACGTCTCCTGTAGAATTTGGCGGGAAGCACAAAAACGCCCGCTGAACCGATCGCTATGTTGCTTCTGAAGCGCGGGGGCAAAGTCATCGCGGTAGCGCTGATACTCCGCAAGCGAAGAGCACCGATACTGGATCACATACGTTGGCTCATCGCTCTTCGGTTCGACCGGCCGGTAAATGGTCGCTCCTGCGAAACAACCGGTCCGGAGCACATCGGGAACATGGACTCTTTGCATCCAATCCAACCATTCGCGCTCAATCGCAGCCTCAATTGTTACCGTCACGCTGTAGATGATCATGTTCTGAGGGATTTAACCACGAATGAACGCCAATGGGCATGAATTCGAGAATTAGCGTTTGTTCGTGTCTATTAGTGGTTGAAATCTAACGCGCTGGATTTGTTATAGCGCAAAGCGACATCATGCTGAAACCGTTCTGCGCAGTGATCTTTGATCTCGACGGCGTGCTCGCCGACTCCGAGCCGTCGTGGAACGAGATCGACGCGAAATTACTCGCCGAACATGGCGTCATCTATCGCGGCGAGTACCACCGCAACGTGCTCGGAGTGAGCTACCGGCTCGCAGTCGAGTTTTACAAAAAGACGTTTGACCTCTCGGTGCCGACTGAGGAGATGATGCGCCGGCGCGGAGAGATCGCTACCGAGTTCTTCGCTAATCGCATCGATCTGTTCCCCTCCACAAAGTCGGTGCTGGAAGAGTTGCGCGAAATGAACCTGCACCTTGCCGTAGCTACCAGCTCCGTGAGTGCATCCGCTCGCCCATTCCTCGATCGTCACAAACTGACGTCATTCTTCGAAGTCATCGTCACCGGCGAAGAAGTCGACCGCGGCAAACCGCATCCCGATATCTACCTGCGCGCCGCGGAAAAACTTAATGTCGCCACCGACGCATCCCTTGTCATCGAGGATTCACTTTCCGGCATCGCCGCGGCGAAGGCCGCGAACATGCGCGTCGCCGCCATCCCCGATACCCGCTTCGTCGATCCCGGACAGTATGAAAAAACTGCAGATTATCTGCTCAAAGATTTGCAGGAAGTGCCCGCACTGATCCGCGACATAGGCAATAAGTAAACTCCGTGGTCCGAACCGA
>QHPN01000018.1:0-2059 GCA_003219115.1 Verrucomicrobiota bacterium
CGGCATCGACGATTTTGCCGCCCCGTTCGCCGCCCTCCGGTCCGAGATCGATCAACCAGTCGGCGCATTTAATCACTTCGAGATTGTGCTCTATCACTACCAGCGTGTTGCCGGCGTCGCGCAGCTTCATCAGCACGCGCAATAAATTTTCGATGTCGGCAAAATGCAAACCGCTGGTCGGTTCATCGAGAATGTAAAAAGTGCGTCCGGTGGCCTTCTTCGCCAGTTCGGTTGCGAGTTTTACCCGTTGCGCTTCGCCGCCGGAAAGAGTGGTGGCGGCCTGGCCCAGCCGAAGATAACCGAGCCCTACATCCAGCATCGCATTTAATTTATCCGACACGCTCGGAACATTTCGGAAAAAACGCGCCGCCTCGTCCACGGACAGATCGAGCACGTCGGCAATGTTCTTTCCTTTATAAGTAATTTCGAGCGTCTCGCGATTGTAGCGCCGGCCATGACAGACTTCGCACTCGACATAAACGTCCGGCAAAAAATGCATTTCGATCTTGATCAATCCGCCGCCCTCGCAGTTTTCGCAGCGACCTCCCTTAACGTTGAAGCTGAAACGCCCCGCGTCATAGCCGCGCACGCGTGCGGCCGGAAGTTGGGCAAACAATTCGCGAATCGGGGTGAACGCACCACTGTAAGTGATTGGATTCGATCGCGGCGTGCGCCCAATTGCACTCTGGTCAATGACGATGGCCTTGTCGATTTGATCGACCCCGCGCAGACCGCGAAATGCGCCCGGCTTTTCCTTCGCGTTGTAAAAATGCCGGAATAATGCCCGGCGCAGAATATCGTCTACCAAAGTAGATTTGCCGCTGCCGGATACGCCAGTCACACAAATGAGACAACCGAGCGGAAATGATGCGTTAACGTTCTTGAGATTATTTTCGCTCGCTCCAACAATCGTTAGCCAGCCTTCGGAAGCATGGTTGATGGAGCGTGGGGCAACGCGCTGGCGGGGGATGGCAATCCGAGCGCGACCGGATAGGTAGTCAGCGGTGATCGAATTCTTCGCCCGCAAGATTTCGCCCAAGTTTCCTTGCGCGACAATTTCCCCGCCGCGCGGGCCTGCTCCTGGTCCGAGATCGATGATATGATCAGCCGCGCGAATCGTTTCCTCGTCGTGCTCGACCACAATGACGGAGTTCCCCAGATCGCGTAACCGGTTAAGCGTCCCAAGAAGGCGAATGTTGTCGCGTTGATGCAAACCGATGCTCGGTTCATCGAGGACATAAAGGACTCCAGCCAGGCCGGACCCGATTTGGGTGGCGAGCCGGATCCGTTGTGCTTCGCCGCCACTGAGAGTACCGCTCTCGCGATCAAGCGTGAGATAGCCCAGCCCGACCTCGAGCAGGAATTGCAAACGCGATTCAATTTCACGCACCACTTCCGACGCGATTTGCTTTTGCTGGGTCGAGAGCGCGATCTGGGAAATAAACTCCGCCGCCGCTTGGACCGTCAGCTCGGTGAACTGATGAATATTCAGTTCGCACCCGTCATCCCGAGCAATACCGCCAGTCCGGCTCGGACCGAGGGATCCCGCTGCGTTACCTTGAAGCTTACTTCCGCGGGATCCCTCGACTTCGCTCGGGATGACAGAGCTCTTCACCGTGACCGCCAAAATTTCCGGTCGCAATCGCGCGCCGCGGCAAACTTTGCACGGCTCTCGGGTCATGAAGGAGCGAATCCGATTACGGGTGAATTCGCTTTCGGTTTCCTCGTAGAGCCGCTGCATTTGTGGCACCAATCCCTCAAACGGCTTGGCAATTTTTTCGCCATTACTGCCGAACTTCATTTCAATTGGCGTCTCGCCCGTGCCAAAATAAAGCGCGCTCTTAAAATTTTCCGGCAGCTCGGCAAATGGCGCTTCTTCGTCGATGCGAAAATGTTTCACCAGCGCCCCCTGCAGTTTTTTGTAATAGGCCTGCATCCGCTTCGGTCCTCGTCGCCACGGTGTAATCACGCCTTCCGCGATTGATTTCTCCGGCTCAGAAATCATCAACTCCGGCTCAACCATCAGTTGCGTGCCCAATCCATGGCATGCCGGACAAGC
>QHPN01000018.1:2199-12315 GCA_003219115.1 Verrucomicrobiota bacterium
CCGTCCCGAATAATGAGCCGAGCCACCACCGCTTCGATCGTGTGCGAATCTGTCTTTTTCAGTCGAATGGGCTCCGGCCGGCCCAGCTCCACGATCTCGCCATCGATTCGGGCACGGACAAACCCTTCGCGCCGCAATTTCTCGATCACGTCGCGGAACTCGCCCCGCTCGTTCACCACGGTGGGCGCGAGCACCACAATCTTCGTTTCAGGGGGATACGCCAGGATTTGATCGACAATTTGCTGCGGCGTCTGGCGGACGAGCGGTTTCCCGGTACCGGGATCATGCGGCTGGCCGACCGCGGAAAACAGGACTCGTAAATAATCGTAAATCTCCGTGGTCGTGGCAATTGTAGACCGTGGATTGGCCCCAGCGCTTCGCTGTTCGATGGCAATCGCGGGCGATAATCCCTCGATGAAATCGACATCGGGTTTTTCCATTTTATCCAGGAATTGTCGCGCGTACGCCGAGAGGCTTTCGACGTAACGGCGCTGCCCCTCGGCATAGAGGGTGTCGAAGGCGAGGGAGGACTTCCCCGATCCGCTCAGGCCGGTAATAACCACCAGTTTCTCCCTCGGAATCTCAACATTGAGATTCTTGAGATTGTGCTGGCGTGCCCCAATGATTTTGATAACTTGCGCAGGCATTCGGACGACGGATGTCGAACCTGTAAGTCAAGCACAAGGCTTGCTTTTCTCTACTGAAATCGACGGCTATGAGTGAAAAGACCATTTCTGACGCAGAGCTGAAAGAGCTCCAGGCTAAATACAGCGAAATCAAGCATTCGGTAAACAACGCTCTGGCGGTCATGATGGCGCTTTCGGAAATGTCGCAGCGGCGTCCGGATTATGCGGAAAAGCTCGCCTCCACGGTCCTGACCAAGGCACCCCAGATCGTTTCCAGCTTGCAGGAATTCACCGAAGCTTTGAACGAAAAGGCCGGCCTGAAACCCGAAGGCTTCCCCACGACGATCGCGTAATCTCCACCAGGCAGCGCCTCGAGCAGCGGCTGTCTCCAATACCAGTCCGGCTCGGACCTGCCGACCTGCCCAAAAGCGACGATTCGCCGCTCTCTTTTATGCGTGACGGACTGGCCTTGGAGTTCAATCCTGTCGAGCATTTCTGGTTCGTGTGCAAAAACCGCGGGAATCATTGCGGTATTTTTCAATACGCACCGAAGTGCTAGAATCGCCGCGTGACCGCGGTACCGGGAAAAAAAGTTCTCGTCGTCGAAGACGAAGCTGACGTCGTCGAGATGCTGGTGCGTGCCTTCAACCGCGCCGCTGGCTTCAATGTCATCACCGCCGACGACGGCGCGATCGGTCTGCGCCGGGCTCGCGAAGAATCGCCGGCACTGGTCATTCTCGATTTGATGCTGCCGAAAATGCCGGGGCTGGAGGTCTGCAAGATTCTTAAAGGCGACTCGCTCACTCGGCACATTCCGATTCTTATGCTCACAGCCAAGGCCGAAGAAATCGATCGCATTGTTGGCTTGGAACTGGGAGCGGACGACTACGTTTCAAAACCTTTTTCGCCACGGGAAGTCGTCCTGCGCGCGCAGGCGATTTTGCGCCGGGGCGAAGCTCCAGACGACATGCAGTCGCTCGTTGCCGGCTCCATTCGGATCGATGGCCTGCGTCATCATGTCTCCGTCAATGGTAAAGTAGTTCATCTCACCGGTCTCGAGTACAAATTGCTGCGCACTCTGGTGCAAAGGCGCGGCCGGGTGCAGGAGCGGGACCGCCTGCTCAGCGACGTCTGGGGTTACGAAAGCGTGATCGATACTCGCACCGTCGACACCCACGTCCGCCGCTTGCGGGAGAAGCTGGGCAAAGCCGGCGACGCCATCGAAACTGTCCGCGGCTTCGGTTATCGTTTGCGCGAAAGCTGATCGCGCATGCATTGGTGGATTGCTGCAATCGCACTACTTCTTGTCGTCGCTGCTGTCTTTTTTCTGCAGCGCCTTTACCGGCGGCCCTGGCAGGAGCTTGAGTCTCTCCTAACGAGAATTGGGCGAGGCGAACAACCGCGCACCTTTCTCTTGACCGGTACCGCGCCGGCCCGCCGGGTCGGCCTGGCTTTAGAGCAATTGCTCGTCCGCCAACGCGAACTCGATCGCCAGGTCACCAAAGACGCTGCCGAAGTTCGGACCGTCTTCGGCGCGCTGACAGACGGTTTGCTGGTGGTCGATTCCGCCCGGCACATTTCGATCTGTAATCCCGCTTTCGAAAAATTGTATGGCCAGTCGCCGATCGCCACCGGGACACCATTGCTCGATATCGTTCGCGACAGCGACGTGCTCGAGCCAATTCGTGCTGCGCTCGACGAGCCGAGGCCGCGAATCGCTGAGGTCCTCGCGCCCGATCGCAAAAAGCAGCTTCAGGTCACCGTCGTGCCCATCACCGGGAATGACGGGAAAGCCGCCGGCGTTGTTGCCTTATTCCACGACATCTCACGGCTCAAACAAGCTGACGAAATCCGGCGCGACTTCGTTGCCAATGTTTCGCACGAGCTGCGCACACCGCTGTCGATTTTTCATGGAAATCTCGAAACCTTACTCGAAGGCGGGGACCTGGACGAAAACGAGACCCGTCATATTTACGAGGTGCTAAAGCGCCATTCCGATCGGCTCAACCTTCTGGTTAATGACTTGCTCAGTCTGGCCGGGCTCGAATCTAAGGAAGCAAATTTGCAGCTAAGCGAAATCAATCTGCGCAACTTTCTGGCAGACGTCACGCGAGATTGGGCGAAACGTCTGGCCGGAAAAAATCTGAGCCTCGAGTTGCAAGTTCCCGATAACTTCCCGGCAGTGCTTGCCGACGAAAGGCGACTCGAAGAAGTCGTGCATAATTTACTCGATAACGCAGTGCAATATTCCCATCAGAATGGCCGCATCCTGATTCACGCGGGAGCGCTCGACCAGGAAATTGTGCTTTCCGTTTCCGACGAAGGAGTAGGCATCGCTCCGACCGATTTGCCGCGCATTTTCGAACGCTTTTATCGCGTCGATCGGGCTCGCAGCCGTGAACTGGGGGGAACCGGCCTCGGTTTGTCCATCGTCAAACACATCGCGCAACTCCATCGCGGCCGGGTCGAAGCCGAAAGCATCCTCGGCCAGGGCACCACCATTCGCGTGATTTTGCCAAACGCTGCGCCTTTGTAGCCGGCATCGATGATGCCGCCACCCGCTTCGATTCACCTCTCCATTCGAAGCAAGACACCCGGAAGCGCTTGCTTCGTTCCGAAAAACCGCCGGTCCGGCGCGGGCTTGTAACCTAATCGTAACACTTCGGGATTTGCCCCGACCGTTGCCGAGGCGGCATGATTGTAGGATGGCTGAAGTTGTCACCACATCTCCCATGGCTGTCCCGCTCCCCGTACGGCGGTGGCATGCGGACAGCCTGATTAAGGCGTTTTTCGGTAGCAACGCCCTGATCGCGATCGTCGTTCTGGCGCTCATCACCATTTTCCTTTTCCGGGAAGGGTTCGGCTTTTTCGGGAAAAATTTGGCCAATATTCGGCTGTATCGGCGCGCCGGTCTTGAGTACGTCGACATCCTTCGGGACAGTGCCAACTCCCACGCCGCTCTGTCGCGATCGCTTAACGATATCCGCAAAAGAGCCGCGGCGACGGAATCGGCCGACACGCTCTCGCGTTTCGATGAATTCTCCACCGCCTTCAGCGATTCGGCTGAAAATCTGAACGGACTCGTTTCCGATGCCGGCGATAAAGCCGTGGCCCTGCGTGATGCGCTCGCGCTACTGATCGGTGACGTCGATCACTCCGGAGAAAATTCCGAGCAAGGCGCGGCCACCCCACCAATTGATGAAGCAGGCACCATTGCCGCTTTACGCGCCAATACCGCGACCTTTGCCACGACCGCTGCCGCTCTCGACCGCACGATCCGCGATTTGCTTAAAACCGCGCCTTCTTTTCAAGATGCGATAACAAAAAGAGCCTTCGAGTATTGGACGAAAAAAGTCGACGGCTATCTCGCCAGTTTGCCTGCAACAACGAAGAAACTTCAGGCTTGGAATCCGGAGAGGCCGGTGCCGGCTTACCGTGCTGTTACCAGCTTTTTATTCGGACGCGACTGGATCACGGCCAGTTTCTGGCAGGATTGGTACGGGATCATTCCCTTATTTGTTGGTTCGTTCCTGGTCTCGATCGTTGCGCTTGCCATCGCGGTGCCCTTTGGAGTTGCTTCAGCGATTTACGTGAGCGAGGTCGCGCAGCCGGCGGAGAAACGTTTCATCAAACCCTATGTCGAGTTCATCGCTGCGATCCCGTCCGTCGTGCTCGGATTCTTCGGCATTGCCGTTGTCGGACAAACCATCCGCCATGTTTCGCAATCCTCTTTCTTCCATTGGGTCAGTTTCTTCCCGATTTCAGAACGGCTAAACATCTTCACCGCCGGGTCACTGTTGGCGCTCATGGCGGTGTCAACCATTTTTACCCTGGCCGAGGACGCGCTGCGCAATGTCCCGCGCGGTTTTGTCGAGGCTTCCTACGCCCTTGGCGCGAATCGCCTCCAAACCGTCGGGCGCGTAATCGTGCCCGCGTCCCTTTCCGGAATTGTCTCCGCGATCCTGCTCGGATTCGGTCGTGTCATTGGTGAGACGATGGTCGTGCTTCTGTGCGCGGGAAATCGGATCGCGATTCCCGATTTCACCCAGGGGCTGGGCGCTTTCTTTCAACCGGTACACACCATGACCGGCATCATCGCCCAGGAAATGGGCGAAGTGGTCCGCGGCAGCATTCATTATCGCGCGCTGTTCATGGTCGGCTTGGCCCTTTTCGCTATCACCTTGGCAACGAATTATGCTGCGCAAAAGCTGGTGGCGCGTTATCGCATGTCGATCGGATGACGTATGAAAATCCGCACGCGCCAACGCATCGCCCAAACGACCTCGTTCTGGATCTTTCGGCTTGCGACCTACACCATTCTCGCCGCCGCCACCTACATTTTCCTCGATATCGGGATCAAAGGCAGCCGAACGCTTTTCACTGCTCACGCGCCGTTCATCAACGTCCCGTTTCTTACCCAACGTCCGCAAACTCTCTTCGTCTTCGACTATCAAGGAACAAAATACACCCTGAGCGATTCGGAATTTAGGGTTTGGAAAGCGCAACACCCCGAGGAAGTCGAAGCGACCAGCGTGGCCTATTCCGCCGGCGGCGTCTGGCCCTGTATTGTCGGCACGGCCCTGCTCGTGATTGGCTCAATGATTTTTGCGCTCGCCGTCGGAATTTGCAGCGCCATCTACCTGAGTGAGTACAGCCAGAACAGCAGGTTCATTCGCCTCATTCGCATCGCCATTCTTAATCTTGCCGGCGTGCCATCGATCGTCTTTGGTCTTTTCGGATTCGGTCTCTTTGTCATTTTCCTGCACTGGAACGTATCGCTCCTGGCCGGTTGGTTCACCCTCGGCCTGATGATCTTGCCCGCCATCATCACCGCCAGCGAAGAATCACTCCGCGCCGTGCCCAACGGATTACGCGAGGGTTCGCTCGCGCTGGGCGCGACCAAATGGCAGACCATTCGCAAAAACGTCCTGCCTTACGCGCTCCCCGGAATTTTGACTTCATCCATTCTCGGCATCAGCCGCGTTGCCGGGGAGACCGCGCCGATCATGTTCACAGCCGCGTACGCTTTGCGCGACGAAATGCCATGGCAGGTCCAACACTGGACCGATTTCGTTTTTCAAGGCGTGATGGCACTGCCTTATCATATTTACGTTGTCAGCTCGAAGATTCCGCAGAATGAATACACTGAGCGGATGCAATACGGTGCAGCTTGCATTCTGTTGCTGCTCGTTTTTGTCATTGCGCTCACGTCCATCGTTCTGCGCGAAAAAGCCAGGAGACGCTTGTCATGGTAATCATGGAAAAAGAAACCGAGCATCCCGCTCCACCGTTCGAACCACAAAAGGTGGCTGAGCCCGAACCGCAAGAAAAAGCGATGATCACCGTCAGTGACGTTGATTTCTCGTATGGCGCGCACCAGGTCCTGTTCGACGTCAATCTGGAAATTCCGCCCCGCGCAGTCACGGCCTTCATTGGCCCCTCCGGTTGCGGCAAAACCACCCTGTTGCGCTGTTTCAATCGCATGAACGATCTCATTGATGGCGCGCATGTTTCCGCCGGCCGGATTGAATTGGAAGGTCACGATATCAATGCGCCCGACATTGATGTGGTCGAGCTGCGCCGTCGCGTCGGAATGGTCTTCCAAAAATCGAATCCGTTTCCGAAGTCGATTTACGATAACGTGGCCTACGGTCTGCGCGTCCTGGGCGCGACCAAAAAATCGCGGATCAATGAAGCAGTGGAAAAAAGCCTGCGCGCAGCCGCGCTTTGGGGCGAGGTCAAAGATCGGCTCGATTCCAGCGCCTACGGGCTCTCCGGCGGGCAGCAGCAGCGGCTGTGTATCGCCCGCGCGCTCGCGGTCGAACCGGAAGTCATCTTAATGGACGAACCCTGCAGCGCACTCGATCCGATAGCGACCGCGAAAGTGGAAGAACTTATTTATCAGTTGCGCGAGAACTTCACGATCGTGATTGTGACCCACAACATGCAACAGGCCGGCCGTTGCTCCAATTACACCGCCTTCTTTTACCTCGGCCGGTTGATTGAATTCGGGGCGACCTCGAAAATTTTCAGTAATCCATCAGAACGGCAAACCGAGGATTACATCACTGGACGATTTGGTTAATAGCTATGCTAAGCGAACAAAAACACACACTCGGAACCTTCGAGCACGCGCTCGAAAATCTCCGCAACAACGTCATGATGATGGCGAGCCAGACCGAGCGCAGCCTCAACCGCGCGCTCAAAGGGCTAATGGATCGCGATGACAAACTTGCCGCCCTCGCGATTGCCGATGACGAAGAGATCGATCAACTGGAAAAACAGATCGACAAGGATGGAATTGATTTGCTGCTGCGTTTTCAACCGGTCGCGTCCGATCTGCGCCGGGTGGTTTCGGCGATGAAACTAAGCTCGAACCTCGAGCGCATGGCCGATCAGGCCACCAACATCGCTCGTAAAGCGCGCAAACTGAACAAGCACCCCGCGCTGCCGGAGATTCTTTTGCTTAATCCGATGATCGACCACGCCATGGCCATGTTCCGAGACAGCGTCGATGCCTATATCCGGGAAGACGCGCAAGCTGCACGCGCCATTATTCCGCAGGACGACGCCCTTGATAAAATGAACGCGCAGGTGAGCCGTCAACTGATCGACCGTATGGCGCGCGATCCGGAACAATTGCGCGGTTACATCAACCTGATGTTTGTCGCCCGGCACCTCGAACGCGTCGGGGACCACGCCACCAACATCGCCGAGGACGCCGTTTACGCCGCCGCCGCCGAAGACATTCGCCATCAACAGGTCGCCGCTACTGCATAGAGCGTGGCGATGCAGCTTAAAAACCGTCATCCCGAGCGAAGTCGAGGGATGACTTAATGTTGCGTAAATTTCGGGCGCGCGTAGCTGAATAAGAGACCAAATGCAAACTTCTGCTGCCGAAGTGACGACAGACGAGTTGGCCCTCCTACCAGACGCAATCCAGGCGGAGCGCGACTTTTCCGACCCGGCCAATTTCATTAATCGCGAATTAAGCTGGCTGGAATTTAACCGGCGAGTCCTCGAGGAAGCGCAGGACCCGACGCAGCCGTTGATGGAGCGGGTGAAGTTCATGACCATTTTTAGCAATAATCTCGATGAGTTTTTCGAGATTCGGGTCGCCGGCATCAAACAACAGATTCAAAGCGAGACGAGCGAGATCGGCCCGGACGGCATGTCGCCCACGGAAACGTTTAACGCCAGTCAGCGACTGGTGCACGAACTGGTCGCCACCCAATACGATTTCTGGAACAAGGAACTGATGCCGGCGCTGGCGAAGAATGGGATTCGCCTGCACGATGTGGCACAGCTGACTGGAAAACGCGCGGCCTGGGCAAAACGCTATTTCCAGGAGGAAGTTTTCCCGATGCTGACGCCGCTGGCAGTCGATGCCAGCCATCCTTTCCCGCAGCTCCTGAACAAAAGCCACAATTTGCTGGTGCGAGCACGGGCGCATCAGGGCGGCGAAACACTTCTTGCCATCGTCCAGGTGCCGCGGGTTGTTCCGCGTCTCATCTTGATGCCGCGCGGCAAGAGCGCTGATGAGCCTTGGGATTACATCTACCTGGCTTCCCTCATCAAACATTACATTGCCGAACTTTTTCCCGGTTTGATCCTCGATGGCGTCCACGCCTTCCGCGTCACCCGCAACAGCGATCTCTACATCGACGAAGAGGAAGCGGAAAATTTATTGCGCACCATCGAACAGGAATTGCGGCGTTCGAGTCGCGGCAACGCCGTTCGCCTGGAGGTGGAAGCGGATTGTCCGCCTGATTTCAAGGATTTGCTTCTGGCCTTTTTCGACTTGCAGGAAGCAGATCTCTACAAACTCAACGGTCCGCTCTCGATGACGCACCTGATGCCGCTGGTAACGAACGACGCCTTCGCGAAACTAAAAGACCGGCCCTTTCAAGGTGCGACTGATCCAGCGTTGCCGCCCCAAGCCGGCATCTTCGAAGTAATGCGAAAACAGGACATTTTGCTGCATCATCCCTACGAAAGTTTCGATCCCGTTGTTCGATTTATCGAAAGCGCGGCGACAGATCCCCAAGTGCTTGCCATCAAGATTACACTATACCGCACCAGTGGTGATTCGCCCATCGTGGAGGCGCTGATCGAGGCTGCCAATAATGGCAAGCAGGTTACTGCGCTCCTGGAATTGCGCGCGCGTTTCGATGAAGCCGCCAATATTCGCTGGGCCCGACAACTCGAAGAAGCGGGCGCCCATGTTGTCTATGGCGTGGTGGGGTTGAAAACCCACTGCAAGGCGTTGCTGGTGGTAAGACGCGACTCCGACCGGCTCCGCCAATATGTCCATCTCGGCACCGGCAATTATCACCATCGCACCGCGCGCATCTATACCGATTTCAGCTTGCTCACTTCCGCTCCGGAATTAACCGAGGAAGTCGCGATTGCTTTCAATACTCTCACCGGTCTCGCCGGTTATCCCGGCCTGAAAAAATTAATGGTGGCGCCGTTCGACCTTAGCGAACGGCTGATCAAGCTTATCGAACGCGAACGCGACCATGCTCGCGCCGGGAAACCGGCACGCATCATTGCCAAACTAAATTCCCTCGTTGATGACGACGTCATCGAGAAACTTTATGAGGCATCGTGCGCGGGCGTAAAAATCGATCTCATCGTCCGCGGGATTTGCTGTCTTCGGCCGCGAGTGCCCGGCCTGAGTGAAAACATTCGTGTCATCAGCATTGTAGGACGTTTTCTCGAGCACAGCCGCGTTTATTATTTTGAAAACGCAGGCCAGGCCGATATTTATCTCTCCAGCGCGGATTGGATGCCACGTAATTTCTATCGGCGAATCGAAATTGCTTTTCCGATCGATGCGCCCGCGCTGCGGGAAGAAATGGTGAACGATATTTTGCCGAGTCTCCTCAATGACGAGGTAAAAGCGCGCGAGTTGCAGCCCGATGGTAGTTATGTGCGGCTGCGTCCGGCGGAGGGCGCGGTCCGATCCCAGGCCCAATTGCATTTTCGGGAACGTTCCCGCCAGGCCCGCAGGGCGGCCGCGGAATTGCAGGCCAAGAGCGGCATAGAGTTGATACCGATCAAAGCCAAGCGCGACCAGCGCAAACGCGCGTGAAAAAAGTTCTCGTCGTCGATATTGGCGGCACCAACGTCAAGGCTATGATCTCGCGCGAGGAACGTCGAAAGTTCAGTTCCGGCGCCAGCCTCACGCCCCACCAGCTCCACGGGATGCTCGACGGCCAGCTCGATGATTGGAAATACGATATTACGATGTCGTCACCGTTGGCTTTCCCGCGCCAGTCAGGAACGGCCGCATCCTGACCGATCCAAAAAATCTTGGCAAAGGCTGGACGCGATTCAATTTCGAAAAAGCCTTTGGCAAACCCGTGCGTGTCATTAACGACGCCGCCATGCAAGCTCTCGGCAGTTATCGCGGCGGGCGAATGCTCTTCATCGGACTCGGGACGGGCTTTGGTTCGGCGCTGGTCTGGAATGGGATTGTTCTTTC
>QHPN01000019.1:0-624 GCA_003219115.1 Verrucomicrobiota bacterium
AGAAATCACGCAACAACAGCATCTCGCGGTCGGAAAAATCATACTGCGGGCCCACGATCATAATCGTCTTCATCTCCGCTGGAATGGCATCGACGTTGAAGAGATTTAGTTCTTGAAGCTTGATGTTCTCGTTTTCGATGAACGTTTTCAGCACCGAGATCGGACTGGTGGCCTGTTGCTGCTCCGGCATGAGTGGACTTGCTGGCGCCGCTTCCGCGATTGGCGGTTCTTTGTGACCAAGCACATAGCCGATGATGTTTTTCTTTCCTTCGGTCAAATCGACCATCGCGCTGCTAATTGCCTGCTCGCCTTTAAATGATGTCACTCGCGGACCTTCCCCCATTGCCATTCCAGTTTGATCCACCTCCGCCATTTCTGAGGCCTTGACCGTTTTGTTTCGCCCTTCGTAATCGAGGACCAGCATGCTTTCGTCAGTCACGACCTTGTATTTGTCGAACAGCTCCTTCGCTCGCGAGAAGTTGACCTCTGGATTGATGTGCTCGACATCGATCTTTCCTTTGGCGGCATACTGGTATTCCGTTAGCAAACTTTCGACGTCGCTTGTAATGGGTGTGTTGGGGGAAAAGAAAACCGTAATGCGCAATTTTCCTTTGAGGGAATCAA
>QHPN01000019.1:632-14915 GCA_003219115.1 Verrucomicrobiota bacterium
GAGAGAGTACTTCTGATCGCGTGAAAAATCCCAGCGCCGGTAATGCTCGAACCCGAGATAGTTTATCATCGCTGCCAGAACGATGAGGAGCCCGATCTGGACCACGACGTTCAGGCCGATTTGAAAACGATGAATTCTTTTCGGTTTGTCCGTCACGGTTACAGTTTCCATTTGCGCGATTGAAATGCCTGATAGGTCAATCCCAGCATTAAAATCGTTAGACTCAGGTAGAGAACGATCGGACGGGTATCGATCTCGCCACGCGAGAGTGTCGCCATTTGTTCCAGGGCCGAGAAATAACCCAGCACTTGCCGCATTGTCGAACTGACCTCGGTTACGATGAAAGTAATTAGGCCGGAGAAAAAGTGCAGCGTGATCGCGCAAAACGAAATTACCGCCGCGATGATCTGGTTTCTCGTTAGGACAGAAGCGAAGCAGCCGATGCTGATGTAAAACATTCCCAGTAACAGGAGCATCAGATAGGAACCCCAATAAGCGCCGAACGATCCTGCCGCAGTTTGGTGTGTGATGTATTGGAAGATTGCAAAGTAAATCAGAGTGGGGACCCAAAGGACGATGTAGAACATCATGGCCCCGAAGAACTTCGCCAACACCACTTGCCAGTCGCGAACTGGCGCAGTCATCAACGGTTCGATCGTGCCGAGCTTAAATTCCTCCGCGAAAGTCCGCATGGTAATCAGCGGAAAAATCAACACAAAGGCGAACCAGAAGAATACCGAGTTAAAAAATGCTTCCTGCACCGAGTACTGCACTGGTCGCTGATTCATGAACGAAATCTGGAAGTAAAAATCCGCTCCGCTCACGAAGAGGAAGAAGAACAAGACGATGTACGCGATCGGCGAGTAGAAGTAGCTCGACACTTCGCGGGATAGCAGGGTGTAGAACTTACGCATGAACACTCCGTTCAGCTCGCTTCATCCGAATGCGTAATTTCCACAAACACATCCTCCAGCGTAGCCCGCCGCGCCGTTAGTTCACGCACCTCCCAGTTGCGATCGCGGGCAAGGCGAAAAACTTCCGCCCGCACATCCGTCCCCGACTCCACTCGTAACGACAAATTTTTCCAGCCGTCGTCTTCCGATTCGCTTACATCCCGGACGCCGGCGATTTTCCTCAGCTGTGTTGGGGCGTCATCTCCGCCCACCCTGGCTTCCAGTGTCACGCCACCAGCAGTGCGAATGCGGCCGAGCAAATTCTCCGGAGTGTCGCAGGCTTCAATCCTCCCCTTATTGATAATGATGACGCGCGAGCAAGTCATCTCAACCTCCGGTAAAATGTGCGTCGATAACAAAATAGTGTGCTGCCGGCCGAGATTCTTAATCAACTCGCGCACCTGCCGAATTTGGTTCGGATCCAAACCGATGGTCGGCTCATCCAGAATTAAAAGATCCGGTTCGGCGAGCAGTGCGTCAGCTAACCCGACTCGTTGCCGAAATCCTTTCGAAAGCGCACGAATCAATTTGTTTTCGACTTCGCGCAATCCGCAAAGCTCCCTCACATCACCCACACGTTCGCTGACACGCCGATGCGGAATGCTTTTCAACGCCGCGCGATAATTCAAGTATTCGTTGACCCGCATGTCGTTGTAGAGCGGCACATTCTCCGGCATGTAACCAAGATGCGCCCGGGCTTGAAGCGATTGCTCGAAAACATCGAAGCCGGCGATTGAAGCCCGCCCGGAGGTGGCGGGCAAAAAGCTCGCCAAAATACGCATTGTTGTGGTCTTGCCCGCACCATTCGGACCGAGAAACCCCATGATCTCACCCTGGCCCACTTCGAAGTTCAGATCGCGAATCGCAGTCTGGCCCGCATATTTTTTGGTCAAATTTTCAACTTTGATCATTGCGACTGATTGTTTGAGACAACTCTCCGCGCGCAGCGTTGTTAAAAAATTTTAGCGCGCTGTCAACGCCACGGTTTGAATTTGGCGCCCGCCGTCACTGCGAGCGAGGCCGACCGTGAAATCTACCGTCATCCCTTTTTCCACGCGCGCGAGCAGGTTTTCAATCGATCTCACCGAGTTCACGTCGTGTCGCCCGATGCGGTAAATCACCAGCCCGCGTTCGACCCCGACTTCCGCGGCGGGGCTTCCCGGTTCAACCGCGCTGACCATCACGCCACGTCCGCGCACGAGGCCAAACGCGTCGGTCAGCTCCATCGTTAAATCTTGCAATTGCATTCCAAAGAGGCGGTCGGCATTGGCAGCAGCGGGTTCGTTCGCACTGGCGCTCGCCTGCGCGGAAGGCTGTTTTTGCGCTACTACTTTGAATCCTTTGACCGCTTCACGCACAGTATCGGCTGGAATGGCGAAGCCCAGTCCCTGAGTCGGGACTCCCTGTGGGGTGAATGCCATTTTGGCAGAACTGATACCAACCAGCCGGCCCGCGATGTCGACTACTGGACCACCGGAGTTTCCGGGGTTAATCGCCGCATCGGTTTGCACGAGATCCTTGTATTCGATGTCGCCTACACTGATTTCTCGTTTCAATCCGCTCAGTACGCCTCTGCTGATCGAGCTGCCGTAACCAACAGAATTGCCCACCACGACAACGGTCTCGCCGAGAAGATTGGGCGAGATATTATTCAGATCAATAAACGGGAATCCGCCTTTACCTTCGATTTTGATGAACGCGAGATCCTTCTTGGGATCGCCGGTGATGTAACGCGCGTTGTAAACTTTGCCATCACTGGTGGTAACCTCGATGCGCAGGTCGGCTGCTCGTTGCACGACGTGCTCATTGGTTACGATGTAACCGGCTGGATCAACAATGAAGCCCGAGCCGAGACTTTGCAGGCGCTGTCGGATTTCGCGTGGCTGGCTGCGGTAGGTCCCGAAGAATTCAGCGGCGAAATCTTCAAACGGGTCACGGACCTGGCGCCGGACCACGCGCTCGGCGTTAATGTTAACTACCGCTGGCATTACTTTCGCCACCGCGAGCACCACCGGTTCGGAAGCCGGGTCGGTCGGGGATGTGGACGGCAGCGGCATTGGTGTTTGAGCCGATGCACCGTGCGTCGCGACCAGCAGTACAATTGTAAGGGCGAACTTGTAGCCACCTCGCTCTGTCGAGGCGCCGACACGGCGACCGAGCGCAGTGGCTACAATACGTGTTCGCTTCATTTCAACTGTTCGACAATTTCGAGCGGAATTTTCTCACGTAATTTTGGATAAGTTTCGGCGATCGGCTTTATGTAGTAATTCACAGCCAGCGCGCCAATTAAACACCACGGTCGGTTCGCGTTTAGGATTCGCACAAGCGCGCTGAAATCGCTTGCGCCGCCGTTGGTCATAGATTCATAAACCTGCGCTGCGGTCAACGCAAGTAACGAGGCGCTCGTTATACTGTCAATTATCGGCAGGCTGCTTCGCGCGATGTCATCCTGAGTCGCGAAGACGACCAAGGATCTCTTTTTGCTCCCACGTTTTCTTGCTTTGGGAGGGTTTGACCATCTGAGAGATCCCTCGCATCCGCTCGGGATGACAAGCATGGTCTGGGAGGGAGCAATGAGATGTGCCGATTCGCGCACGCGCGACGCCATTGCGACCAGGCGCATCGATGACAAATTAGAGTAATATGCATCCATCGTTCGCCACTCGGCCCAATCTCGATTTGCTCGAACAGAATTACGAGCGCTGGCAGAAGGATCCCGACTCGCTTGATTCCGGATGGTCGGCATTTTTTGAAGGGTTCGAACTCGGCAGTCTCGACGGAAAAAATGGCGCTGCCGTGGAAGCGCCGCCGGAGGCGCGACGCGATCTGCGGGAGAGTCCCCTGCAAACGCGAATTGACGCTCTGGTTTACGCTTATCGCATTCTCGGGCACACCATCGCATGGGTGAACCCGTTGGCGGAAAAACGCCCTGAAAATCCGCTTCTTACCCTGCGCGAGTTTGGTTTTAGCGACAAAGATCTCGACTATCCGGTTTCCTCAAAATTCTTCCTCGATAATCGCCAGATGTCGCTGCGCGAAATGATCGCCCTGCTCGATCAAATTTATGCGGGTTCGATTGGCGCGGAATTTCAGCATATCCAAAACACCCGTATTCGGGATTGGGTGCGGCATCGCCTCGAATCGCGCATTTTCGCTCGTCCTCCTTCGCCGGAAATACAAGTCGCGCTCCTTCGCGCGCTACTCGAAGCGGAAACCTTCGAAGTCTTTCTGCACCAGAGTTACGTCGGGCAAAAACGTTTTTCGCTGCAAGGCGCGGAAGGTTTGATGGCGATTCTCGACACCCTTTTGCACAAGTGTGTTAGCGATGGGGTTGAGGAAATCTGCATGGGCATGGCCCATCGTGGCCGTCTCAATGTGCTGGCAAATTTCCTCAGAAAATCGCTGAACGTCATCTTCACCGAGTTTACCGAGAATTACATTCCCGCTCTCGTTGCCGGAGACGGCGATGTGAAATATCACCTGGGCTATCGCACCGTGCGCAAACTTGCTGCGGGCGAAGTCGAAATTCGGCTTTCCGCCAACCCAAGTCATCTCGAAGCGGTTGATCCGGTCGTGGAAGGGACGACCCGTGCCCGCCAGCGCATCCGTGGCGATACCGAACATCGACGCAAAGTTCTGCCACTATTAATTCATGGCGACGCCGCTTTCGCGGGGCAGGGGATCGTGGCGGAAACCCTGAATATGTCACAGCTTAAAGGTTACTCTACCGGGGGCACCATTCACATCGTGGTTAACAATCAGATCGGGTTCACCACTCTGCCCGAAGAAGCACGCTCGTCGATGTATGCGACCGACATTGCCAAGATGATCGAGGTTCCCATTCTGCACGTGAACGGTGAAGACCCGATTGCGCTCAAGTTTGTTTCCGAGATGGCGCTCGATTTTAGACAGGAGTTCGGACGGGATTTCGTCATCGACATGTATTGCTATCGCAAATACGGCCACCAGGAAGTCGATGATCCCGGTTTCACCCAGCCCGATCTCTACGCCAAAATCGATAAGCGGCCATCCATTACCCAAGTTTACAAGCGCGAGTTACTCGATCGCGGCGTCCTCACTCAGGATGATGCCGCTTCGCTCGAGACGGAATTTCAACTCCGGCTGGAGATGGCGCTCGAACACATCAAGTCGCTGGAGAAACAAAAAACGGAAGAGCAGGCGAAGTTCAAGGAATCGACCGCCGTTTTTCAATCGAAATACAGCACAGAATCGAAACCGACTGCCATCAGCGAAGATGTGCTTCGTACGGTTGTTGATGGTCTGACCCGCGTCCCGGAAGGGTTCCACATTTTGCCCAAAGTAAAACGAATGCTGATCGATCGGCGTCATCAGATTTTTAACGAGGGCGGGCCGTACGATTGGGGATTTGCCGAGTCCCTCGCCTTCGGATCACTGTTGCTCGAGAACATTCCGGTCCGATTGTCCGGCCAGGACAGCCGTCGCGGAACCTTCGGACAACGTCACGCCTATTGGTACGACGCCAAGACCGGCGACTCCTACAATCCATTAATGCACTTGGCGGAGAAACAGGCGCGCATTTGTGTTTACAATAGTCTGCTTTCGGAAGCGGCCGTGCTCGGATTCGACTATGGTTATTCGCTCGATTATCCCAACATGTTGTGCTTGTGGGAGGCGCAGTTCGGCGATTTTGCTAACGGGGCACAGACGATCATCGATCAGTTCATCGTATCGGCTGAATCAAAATGGCAGCGCCCCAGTGGCATCGTTTTACTCTTGCCGCACGGTTACGAAGGACAGGGCTCGGAACATTCCAGCGGACGGCTCGAACGTTTCCTGCAAGCCTGTGCCGAGGATAACATCCAGGTCTGCAATCCCACCACCCCCGCGCAGTATTTTCACGTCCTCCGGCGGCAAATGAAACGCGATTTCATCAAGCCGCTCATCCTCATGACTCCGAAAAGCTTGTTGCGCGCGGAATTCTCAACCTCGCGCGCTGAAGACTTCATCCGCGGAAAATTTCACGAAATCATTCCCGATCCTTTAGCCGGGATCGGCGATCCCAGCAGGGAGACACAGAAGCTCGCCAGGATCGAGCGCGTGATTCTCTGCTGCGGGAAAGTTTATTTCGATCTCGTTAGCCATCGCGAGAAGGAAAAGATAAGTCACACCGCCATCATCCGGATCGAACAACTTTATCCGCTGGATGAAACGCAGCTGCGTGCCGCGGTGGAAGCGTTTCCGAAAAAGGCGCGACTGGTCTGGTGCCAGGAAGAACCGCAAAATATGGGTGCATGGACCTTCATCGAGCCGCGCCTGCGCGCGCTCTTTAACCGCGAAGTCGGCTACGCTGGTCGCGGCGCGAGCGCCAGCCCCGCCGTCGGCGCCCTCGCCCTGCACAAACGCGAGCAAGCCTGTCTGATCGGCGAAGCTTTCTCGATTTGAGCTAGAACAGGATTAATTGGATTGAATCAGAAACAATCCTTGTTAATCCTGTCTTCTTGCCGGCTGGGGCTGGGACCGACTTTGGTGTTCGACTCGCGCGACGGTTTGCGTTTATTTAGCCGCGCATGAGTGTGCAGGTTAAAATCCCAGCCGTCGGTGAATCGATTTCCAGCGGTGTCGTTTCCGTCTGGCACAAAAAATCCGGCGAACAGGTAAAGAAAGGTGACCCGCTCTTCACGCTGGAGACGGACAAAGTTTCGACTGAAATCGTGGCCGAAGTTGACGGCGTACTCAGGACCAAAGCGAATGAGGGCCAGGAAGTAAAAATCGGGGAAGTGGTGGCGGAAATTGAGGAGACGAAGGGCGCCGCTGAAGCCGCTCCTGCGAAAAAAGAAGCCGCGGTCGCTGACCGCGGCCAGCTGAAGTCACCGAGTCCGGCCACAGCTACAGCCACGGAACTTTCACCTGCGGTTCGCCGGATCGTCGACGAAGAAAAGCTCGATCCTTCCAAGATACCCGGGACGGGAAAGGGTGGTCGCATTACTAAAGGCGACGCCCTGGCCGCTGCCCAGAATCGCACTCCGCCCGCGCCGGAGGAAATGCAAGTGAACGCGCAGGCCGAAACGCTAGAACCCGTTGAAACGCTCGCGCCGGCGGCGCAGGACGGTCGGGTTGCGCGCAAACGAATGTCGCCTTTGCGTCGCAAGATCGCGCAACAGCTGGTAATGGCGCAGAACACGGCCGCGATCCTGACGACTTTCAACGAATGCGACATGAGCGAAGTGCAGGCGTTGCGTGCTCGCGTGCAGGAACAGTTCACGAAAAAGAATGGTGTGAAGCTTGGTTTAATGTCGTTCTTCGTCAAAGCCACAGTGGAGGCGTTGAAAGCTGTCCCGGTCGTTAATGGCCGGATTGAAGGTGACGATTTTATCCAAAACAATTGCTACGGCATCGCTGTCGCGGTCGAGACCAAACGTGGCCTAGTTGTGCCGGTTATCCGTGATGCTGATAAAAAATCGTTCGCCGAATTAGAGAGGGACATCGCCGAGTACGCCAAGAAAGCACGCGAAGGAAAATTGAAAATCGAGGAGCTACAAGGTGGCACCTTCACCATTTCGAACGGCGGCGTTTATGGTTCACTCTTGGGCACACCAATCTTAAATCCACCGCAAAGCGGAATCCTGGGGATGCATAAAATTATGGAGCGCCCGATCGCGGTGAATGGTGCGCTGGTAGTTCGGCCAATGATGTATCTCGCCCTGAGCTACGATCACCGCCTCATCGATGGCAAAGAAGCCGTCACATTTCTCATCAAAGTGAAGGAAGCAATCGAAAATCCGAAAACCTTGCCGATCGATTTTTGAACCCGAAATTCTGTCATCCCGTGCGTAGCGTAGCGAAGTCGAGAGATCCCGCGGCGCTACCTTAGGCTTGCGCAAAGGGATTCCTCGACTTCGCTCGGAATGACGAAATGCTATGGATAAGTTTGATGTCGTAATCATCGGTTCCGGACCCGGCGGATACGTTGCGGCTATCCGCGCTGGCCAGCTCGGACTCAAGACCGCGCTGATTGAAAAAGACAAGGAGCTGGGCGGCACCTGCCTGAATGTCGGATGTATTCCAAGCAAAGCTCTTCTTACTTCCAGTGATCATTTTCATTTCGCAAAGAAGGAAGCAGCCAAACATGGAATCCTGTTGGACAACCCGCGCGTCGATCTGTCGACGATGCAAAAGCGCAAAGACAAGGTCGTTAAGACGCTTACCGGCGGCGTGCGCCAGTTAATGAAGACGAACAAGGTCATGGTGCTGGAAGGAATGGGCACGATCGCTGCGCCGGGCAAAGTGTCGGTGAAATCTTCCGCTGGCGAGACCCAGGAGATCGAGACCGAGAACATCGTGATTGCTACCGGAAGCGCCGCGGTCGAGCTGCCCTTCGCGAAATTCGATGGCAAAACCATCGTGAGCAGCACGGAAGCGCTTTGTTTTGAGGAAGTGCCAAACAAATTTCTCGTTATCGGCGCCGGCGCCATCGGTCTTGAACTCGGCTCAGTTTGGAACCGGCTCGGGAGCGAAGTGACAATGCTGGAATTTCTGCCGCGGATCGCGGTGGGTTTTGATCTCGAGCTCTCCAATCTGCTCCAGCGCGCTCTCACTGCGCAGGGCATCAAGTTTCATCTGGAGACGAAGGTAACTGGGGTAAAAGTTGAAAATGGTCGCACGGTTGCGAGCGCGACCAAAGCTAACGAGAAGTTGACGTTCGAAGCCGACAAGGTGCTGGTATCGGTTGGCCGCCGCCCGTTTTCCGAAGGTCTTGGCGCGCAACGAGCGGGCGTCGAGTTCGATGAAAAAAAACGAATCAAGGTCGACAAACATTTTCGAACGAACGTCCAAGGCATTTACGCGATCGGTGACGTCATTGCCGGACCAATGCTCGCACACAAAGCCGAGGATGAAGGCATCGCCTGTGTCGAGATCATTGCCGGCAAATCCGGTCACGTGAATTATGATGCCATTCCTGGAATCATCTATACCAACCCCGAGCTGGCCGGTGTCGGAATCACTGAAGATCAGGCCAAGGAAAAAGCGATGAATGTGCGAGTTGGCAAGTTTCCTTTCCGTGCTAACGGCCGTGCCCTGGCCAACGAAGATGTCGAAGGCGTGGTCAAGTTTATCGCCGACACCAAGACCGACAAAATTCTCGGCGCGCACATTTTGCAACACGCCGCCTCTGAACTAATTGCCGAACCAACCTCAGTTATCGAATTCGGTGGCAGCAGCGAAGACCTCGGCCGGACCTGTCATTCTCATCCGACCTTGAGCGAAGCCGTCAAAGAAGCCGCACTCGCGGTGGAAAAACGGGCGTTGCATATTGTTAATCGTTAGCAGGGTGTCAACCTGGTCCAGGGTAGCGGACGCGTCTCGCATATAAAGTCCGGCTCGAGCTTTTGGCGTCGCGCCAAAACAATCCTTCCGGAAAAGTCCGCGATCGCGAGACGGAATCGCCAACACGCGAGACGCATTGCTTTCCCCAGAATTTTATTCAAGGCGCTGCAGCCGTTCCATTAGTTCTGTCGCTATTCGCTCGGCTTGGTTCTGAGAAAAAGCAGTGGTGCGGTAGGTCACGCAAAGTGAGAGGCGATCGCGAATTGTGGTGAGAGTGAAAACCAGGGGCACGAGCGGTCCGACGGGCGAAATGCGGAAATAATCCAGCACCATCGCCCGGCCGCCCGGAGCCATCTTCTCTTGATCGGCCCAGGAACCAGTCAGATTGACGTTCGAAATACCGGCCAGGAAGGGTAACCCCTTTTGAAAAAGTTGAGCTTTGAATCGTGGCCGGGATGACCAATCCCAAATCCACCGAGCGATGCGCAGTCCCCAGGTAAACTCAAGCGCGCGCGCCGCGCTTTTGCTCGCCGATGTTTCGCCCACGGTGACGCCGATCAGTTCAGGTAATGACCGCTTTTCGGGGTGGTCGTGCACGATGGTGAAATGACATCGTCAAGGCTTCTGGTTGAAAGGGGCTTCAGATCAACGGCGGTGGCGACGGCGACGCGGTCTCGTTTCGTGCGCGGATCGGGTTCCGACTTTCGCTGTTCTGCCGTAAATTTCCCGAGCGCTTGGGAGGCTGTCGCAAGAAAGACGTCGTTCACGGTCGCTCGATGTTTCTTTGCGAACGCACGGATGTGATCGATGGCGCCAGCCGGAAAGCGCGTCGAAAAGAAACCGGTGCCGAAATCAAGTGGGTCGCGTAAATGGATCCGATAGGCCCGACGATGGCGGAGATAGTCTCGAACACATGAGATGAGCGCACGAAACCCAAATCCGGAGTATTTCAAAGGATCGTCGTCATCACTCGCGACCCGGAGCGGCGGCAGATTCTCACCGTTGCCGCTGTAGTGCACAAAGAGGCGCTGCATGAGCGCGCGCAGTGAAGGGCTATCGGCGAACCAGTGATCATAGATCACTCCGAACAGATGATTGTCTTGCTGATCTACCGTGACGAAGGCTCGGAGTGGCAGCGTTCCAGGAACAAACGGACGGTTCAGTTCTTCGATGATTTTTTGATCAAGGGCGAGTGTGCTCAACTCGATCGGCACTGGTTCCGTTATCTCAAGTGTTTTTAAGACAGCTGCGAGTGCCGCGCTCCATCGTTCAAGATCAGGCGCGTCAGACACACGCATGACGTGGCCCGCATTGTAGGGCGCCAACGCGGTCCATTGCCGCATCAATTGCTGGAAGTCGTTCACTTTCGGCCTAACGAGATGGTTGAAAAAACTATCCTCACTGCCGCGTACGCGCACGTCTCTCCCCGACGAGAGAGAGTGTGCGCTATCTATATACGAAAACAAAATGGTTCCTTCTCCCACTGGAAGAAGGGTAGAAGGAAGGTTTTCCAACAGTCTGCTAACGAGACGAAGATTTTGCGAACGAAGAGGCGCGCGGGAAAAATCGGCCTACGCGTTTCATATAATCCGCATAGACATGGCCATGCTTTCCGAGGAGATAGGTTTCTTCGCGGTGCGCCTCGAATTGCAGGCAGGCGAGGTGCACGATGGCAAGCACGAGCATCACCAGCGTTGGCGTCGTCGCCAGCGTCCCGAGAACGAGGAGAATCGAGAGCGCGTAGATCGGGTGGCGAACGATGCGAAATGGTCCGCTGAAAATCAGCCGCGTTTTTTCTTCCGGGTCGATACCAATTCGCCAGGACCGGCCCATCTCGCGCCAGCATGAAAAGGTGGCGGTGGTCGCGCTGACGCAGATTGCGGCCCCAACCAAGCCAACCACGGTCCACGCCAGGTCGTGAGCAGAATGGTGAAAATGATTACGTAACGCCAGCCAGGGCTGAACGCACCACGCCACGATCGTTGGAATCCAAAGGACTCGAATCCATCGCCCCGTGCGCTCGCGCGGAATCAGATTAGCCCCGTGCGTTTCCTTACGGGTGAAGCGAAGTGCCTTCCGCACGACCGTGCCCCAATAGACCAGAAGGCAACACCCCGCGATCAAAGGTGGTAGAACATTCAACGCTTTTTCCGCGGACAGGCCTGCGCGATCTCGGCGAGAACCATGTCCTGAACTCCTTTGCTTTTGGCGATGTTGAAATGATTGATTACCCGGGTGTCGAATTCAACCTTGGTCCTGCGCAGGTTGGTGTTCTCAACCAGAGTCCGTGCCGGATCGGCCGCGCGCACCTTTATCCCACGAAAAGCCGGGATAGTATCGAGGCCGGGATGGCTTTTAAAAATGTTCACGCAATGCCTCACGTTGGGCGGGATGACCGGCGGGACAGTAGGATCGATGAGAATAAGAAGATCAACCGGAACGTTCTCTTGGTTCAGGCGTTTTGCCACGCGAACTTGATCGTCGGCTCCGATGGAATGGCCGACCAGAATGAGCGGCCCTGACCAGCGACCGGCCTCGTGTTCCGTTCTGACAAAGGAGGCGAGCTTCTGCCACTCCTGGTTAGCAAGCGACGTAGCTTGCACACCCAGCTCTGCATCGATGCGTTGCGCAATCACGTCCATGCCGCGGCTCCAAATACCGAGCCAGCCGAGAATGCAATAGACATGGCCTTCGCGAACGAAACGGGATTTTTCGTGTATCGGCTCAAGTCGCGCAGCCGAGCGACCGGTGATATCGACACAACCGGTCAGAACACAAATCGGAACTAAAACAAAAAGAAACCGGGATAAATACATCGGAAGTGGCACTGCACTAACGAAGCGGCGCAGAGTATGTGAGTCTGGTAGCGATTGACAAATTTTTTCGCCGCCGCAAGACCGCTAAGAAACTATTGAAATGCTTGCGCCTTTTGCGACCCCAGCGCAGTAGACGCGACATGTTTATAAATCGCCCACGAACCTACTCATTCAGCTTCGTAGGAAAGGGATGTCTCCTTTCTCGCATCCGCATATGTCGCTGCTCTGGAACTTTGGGTAATAGCGTCCCACAACTCTAAGCATGTCGCACCTATGGTGCTGGATTGGCTCTTTCAAAGTCTGTTAAGGCAGACCGTCGATATTTGCGCCAATACTTTTTGCGAGCCGCAAATTCAGGCGGATGGGATCGGAAATGTCTTTCGGCCGTTGCGGGTACAGATTGAACAAAACCGACATCAGTCCGCAGCGGCGTGCGACTCGAATAGGGATTCCGGCCCGCCAAACAGCAAGCGCGGTTTTCCAAGTCGGTGAGAAGAAAATCGCGGCATCGAATTCAGCGGTGCGCCGAATCTTTGACGCAAGAGCGAAGGCAGATTCGCTGTCAAATTCGATGGTTTGATTGACCTCGGAAGTATCGCGCCAAATTTCTGCGAAATCACCGGGCGTGAGAGCAGCCAGCCACGCATCAGGCCGGCCGCGCTGGATGGCGCGCACGGCGGCGTGTGTCACTACGGCTGCCTCTCGTGTGTTTGGCGACACGATCAGAATGCGAAACGGGACGAGCTTGGTGCGATCCAAGTCGGGAGGTAAAAAAACTCGACGGCGCTGATCGCGGGCGAAAAGTAAAGCAGGCCGGTTCGGTTTCCACCGGTTATGAGCCCAAAGCCAATCCGCTGGTGAATGTCTGATCATTTCTTCGAGCAGACGATTGATTCTGGCAGTGAAGAGTTCGGTATCCTCATCTTCCGCGGGGAAGACTGGGTCGGAGATGATCATTTTCCACCGGGCTCGGCCACAAGTCTCGATCGCAATTGGAAGGACAGGAGCTCTCGTGCGGATCGAAAGAGTGGCGGCGAGCGTGGACGAAGAAGCAAGTCGGCCGAAAAGCGGCGTCCAGAGTCCCGCGCGGCCGGCGCGTTGATCGATGAGAATTCCAACCACGCCGCCTTCGCGAAGAAAACGCACACACTTCAACAAATCGTCATACCGATCGAAGAGTGTGGTGCCTGATTTTGCCCGCGTCTTGCGCAAGTGACGATCGAGATAAGGATTGTAGAGGCGGCGATAAACGGCCCCGAAGCGATACTCCGGAATTCTTTCGGCGAGATGACTGAAAAGCTCCCAACAACCGAGATGACTGATCAACGCCAGCCAACCGATGCGCGGTCGTTCTTCAGGAATATTTGCGGTCACACGCTCCCAGATTTTTTCGTTGGGCATGGTCGATGCCTTGAGACCGGCGAGGAAATTCGCGCCGAGAAGTTGAAAATGTTTGCGATTAAGGGCGTGGAGCTGCGTTTCCGACATTTCTGCGCCGAAGGCCAGTCGCAGATTAGCGAGCGCCATCTTGCGGCGTTTCCGCAAAGATCGATACATGAGTTCGCCGCCGATTTTTCCGATGACAAAAGCGCCGTCGAGCGGGAGAAGCCCGATCAAGCCTTCGCACAAACGCAAAGCGAGGTAGGAACAATACTGCCAAAAACGAATCGCTATTTTCATTAATTTGGGGCTGGATATTTTCCTGTGAGAGATTTCGCGAGCAACCAGTGGCGTCTTCAGATAAAGGAAACGATAGCCGAATGACAACCTCCGTGCTGCCCAATCCGATCGCGGCGTCTCCCAGTTCTCTCCTCTACGCCATGCGGCGGGATCCCCTGGAATTTTTTACCACGCTGGCGCGCGAGCACGGCGACATTGTTCGATTCCGTCTGGGCGATCACGAGCACGACCTCTTTCTCGTCAATCATCCCGATTACATCCGCGATGTGCTCGTGACGCAGGATCGCAACTTCACGAAATGGTTCGCGGTCGATCGGATCAGGGAAGTGCTGGGCGAAGGATTGTTCGTGAGCGAAGGCGAATTCCATCGGCGCCAGCGACGCCTTTCACAGCCGGCCTTTCACGGTGAACGCATCGCCGGTTATGCCGAGCAGATGGTGTCGCTGGCCGTGCGTTTGCGTGAGGGTTGGACAGAGGGAGCGGTGCTCGACGTCTGCCGGGAAATGAACTGGCTGGCGATGATGATC
>QHPN01000081.1:0-4598 GCA_003219115.1 Verrucomicrobiota bacterium
GGCGGCTCATTTCCGGCCGGAGTTCATGCACTTCAGCGTCCCGCAAAACATTTACATCCACATTTGCGGCACCGATCTGGTGCGCGATCGGGATGGCAATTTTCTTGTTCTCGAAGATAACGCGCGCTGCCCGTCGGGCGTTTCCTACGTCATTCAAAACCGGCAGGTCATGCGCCGTGTTTTTCCAAATCTCTTTGCCCAACACCGGGTCCGGCCGGTGGAAGATTACAGCCAGGAACTGCTCAACGTTCTTCGATACATCGCGCCCGCAGGGAAAAAGAATCCTACAGTCGTGCTGCTGACGCCGGGCGTCTACAACTCCGCTTATTTCGAGCATTCATTTCTCGCTCGCTCGATGGGAATCGAAATTGTGGAAGGCCGCGACCTCATCGCGCGCGACGGAAAAATTTTCATGCGCACGACCAAAGGCCTGCAGGCGGTCGACGTGATTTATCGCCGGATCAACGACGATTTTCTCGATCCCAAAGTTTTTCGGAAAGATTCAGGGCTGGGCGTTCCGGGATTAGTCGATGCCTACCGAAAAGGAAATGTCAGTCTGGCCAATTCTATCGGCACCGGAATCGCCGACGACAAAGTCATTTATCACTTCGTCCCAAAAATGATCCGCTACTATTTGGATCAGGACGCGATCCTGCCCAACGTCGAGACTTATCTGGCTTCGCACGAAAGCGATCGCGCGTTCATTTTGGAGAATCTGGAGAGGCTCGTGGTCAAAGCCGCCAACGAAAGTGGCGGCTACGGCATGTTGGTCGGCTCGCATTCGACCGAAGCCGAGCGCGCAGCATTTCGGAAGCGCATCCAAAAGGAACCGCGCAACTACATTGCCCAGCCGATCGTTCCGCTCTCGCGTTCGCCTGCGTTCGACGATGATGTGGTTCGCGGGCGACATGTTGATTTGCGCCCCTACATTTTATCGGGAGAGAAAATCAAAATCATCCCCGGCGCGCTCACTCGGGTAGCGCTGTGCGAAGGTTCATTGGTGGTGAACTCCTCGCAAGGCGGCGGCAGCAAAGATACCTGGGTCCTCGAAGAAGAAGCGGTAGAGTAATGGAGCATTGGAGTGATGAAGTAACGATCGTGCGCGCAACGAGGTTCTGCCCCTTCACTCCATTACACCACGACTCAACGACTCCATTTCTGTATGCTTTCGCGCGTCGCTGATTCGCTGTTCTGGATGAGCCGCTACATCGAGCGGGCGGAGAACAACGCCCGCATCGCTGACGTCAATTTGCAACTGCTTCTCGACCTCGAGAACACACGCGACCCCGATACCCAGCAGCAATGGAATCCGATCATCAGCTCGCTGGAAGAGAACGAACTGTTCACCTCGCTCTATCAAAACCCCGACGGCCAAGCGGCGGTCGACTTCGTTTGCCTGCAACGGAAGAATCCGAACTCGGTTTACTCTTGTCTCGCCGCGGCGCGCGAAAACGCGCGGACGGTGCGGGAACAAATCTCGAGCGAGATGTGGGAGCACATCAATCGGCTTTATCTTTTCGTCAAAGGCGAGAGCGGCAAAAAGATGCTGCGGTTGAGCCCGTATGAATTCTTTCGTCGCATAATTACCGGATCGCACCTGGTGCAGGGAGTGGCGGACGCGACAATGACCCATGGTGAAGGCTGGGATTTTATTCGCATTGGAAAATCACTTGAGCGCGCGGACAACACTTCGCGGATTCTGGATGTGAAATATCATCTGCTTCTGCCGTCGGGAGAAAGAGTCGGCGGCAACATCGATACTGTTCAATGGATGTCGGTCTTGAAATCGTGCAGCGCGCTCGAGGCTTACCGCAAGATTTACGTGGGTCAGGTCACGCCCTGGAAGGTGGCGGAATTTTTGATCACGCATCCCGATTTTCCGCGCTCCATCCGTTTCAGCGTCGAATCCCTCGATGCCGCGCTCCATCGTGTCTCCGGTTCACCGGAAACGAATTACGCCAACGAAGCGGAACGACTTTCAGGGCGGCTGCGATACGACCTCGACTTTGCCACCGTCAGCGACATCTTCGAATACGGCTTGCACCAGTACCTGACGTCGACCCAAAAGCGGTTGGCCGAAATCAGCGGCGCTCTTTTCGAAATTTACTGTGCCAGTAACGTAGCTGTCCCCGCGTAACGCATCCTGGAGGGACGAGCGCAAGACCTCACCGCAAGTCCACAAAGGACACAAAGGATTCCGAGAGTTTCGCCAGTTCCGAAAACCAGCATCTCCGCTGGAAATCGGGAGAGCGCCTGTTATTTGTGGGGGCGTGAAAAATGCGTGCCTGATTCTCCTCGCTTCCGGAGCTATCGTCTTTAGCGGTTGCGCTACGGATGAAGAATTCAACGCCTCGGAGGCGGCGAAAACGCAGGACAAGATTCCGGGCGAAACGAACCCGGACGCGCCAGATGCTTCGCAACAGCAGCAAGCCAAGCCGGGCTTTAGATTTTAGCGCCGATTTAACCAAAGGCGTAGGCCGCGGCCGGCTGTAGCGGCGGTCTACGCCCGCCGATGGTTTTTGATGTTCGGCGCTCATAGAGCGCCGCTACAGAGAGAATGACGCGAGTAGGCCGCTTTAGCTCGGACTGTTTTTCTAGAAAGCACTCGCAGTCGTTCCGCCGCTCGGGACGAAGCCGATGATGAGCGAGACCAGTGCGATAACGACGTGGAGCCAGGTATCGGCCATATTGTTGGCGATCAATCCCAGCAGTAATCCATCGCCCACGACAAAACCAAGGACGGCGACCAGTCCGTAAACAACCCCGAAGATTCTGAAGAACGTCCTTGCCGCACCGACACCACCCATGCCGGCGAGGAGCGCGACCACGCCGGTTAACAAATGGACGACGTTGTGAGCAGCGTTGACGTGAAAAATGTTGAGCAGCATTTCATTCGGCGCCAGGGCCGGAACGAATCCGAGGATGCCGATCAACAGAAAAACGACACCAAATAAGAGCGCTAGTGTTTTAGCCATGCCAACGATCTATCGGAAGATGACGCCTCCGGCAATGCCCATTGTGTGCCGACTGGCCGACGTCCGATCATTTAAAGGATATCTGGCAGCGGCGACTCGCGGGTCCGAACGAGGCCAATAGCCAGAAAGGTAAGAGCGAAACTCAAGTGCAGCCGGGCATTCGCTAAATTGTTGGCCATACATTCGAACACCCGTTCGTTGTTCGAAAAAAAACCTGCCACCGCTAGGGCGCCGAAAAGCGCGCCAAACAACCGAAAATAAGCTTTTACCGCGAGCGTGCTCGATAAGGCGCACCAAATCGCGGCCGCGCCGGCGAACAAATGAAAAGCGTTCGTGGCCGGATTGACCTTAAAAATCTCTAGCAGCATTGCGTGCGACGTCAGACCAGGGATGAAGCCGGCAAGGCCAAGAATTAACAATGCGATCCCAAAATTATTAGCCAATTTTGTGGTCATGTTTTCGATTCAAACCCGGTTCCCTTTCACCCTATTGAATTCACCAAGGCATATCGCTGATATGTCTACTAAAACGAGTATCTCTGTCTTTCATCCTGACAACCCTTTTTCATTTCCCTCCGCACCACTCCTAAAAGTTCCGCCGAAGTTATTTTTCTTTTCCGTTTACCGCTATTGGCCATAACCGGGTCCTGTGAACGAAATTCCACTTTCCTGGCGCTCTTCCAAAACTGAAGTGCGACAAAGCCCGATTCACGGCAAGGGATTATTCGCCACTGCCGATATCGCGAAGGGCGAGATCGTCATGATCAAGGGTGGTCACATCGTCGGCCGCGATTTTCTGGAACGCGAAGTCACACCACAACTTGGTCCGGTGGACATTCAGATTGGTGACGACCTGTTTATCGCCCCGGTTACAGCCGATGAACGCGAAGGTTCCATGCTCTACAGCAATCATTCCTGTGATCCCAACCTCGGACTGCGTGGTAACATAATCTTTGTGGCTCTGCGCGACATTGGGCCCGGCGAGGAACTGACCCACGACTGGTGCATGACCGATGATGACAGCTACGAAACAGAATGCACCTGCGGTTCCGCGAATTGCCGCCACGTGTTAACCGGCAAAGACTGGCAGCGACCGGAACTCCAGGCGCGTTATCGCGGCTACTTTGCGACTTACCTCGCTGATAAGATTTCGCAAAACGTTAAATGATCCAGTGCGGACAACCGAAGGGTTTATCCGCAGATTACGCAGATTAACGCAGATTCTAACAGAACAGAGGATTTGAGCCCACGAAGAACACCGAATACGCTAAATTTGAAAGACACAGGCGTGAGTCCGCGAATCTTGCTGAGGGACGAAAAGAGTCGTTAGCTCGCCGGAATTGCACGATTTACAGACTAGACCCCATCTTTCGCATACAACGTTACTACCGAATAGGTTTAACTCAAAAGAAGTGGCGAAACCAATTTACCAGTATTGGTTTGGCAATGATCGTAGCTGTCGACATGCTCCTGCTTCCTACGTCGCTGGCAGGGGAGTTTGCGAATCGCGCCGATTTAATACGCATCTTTAGAGATGAGAAGTTCAACATCGTGACTCACGTACGCCAAATCTCTTCGAACGATTGGGCGAACGCAGGTGTGATGCCGCAACGCCGAAGTATCA
>QHPN01000081.1:4607-28999 GCA_003219115.1 Verrucomicrobiota bacterium
ATGAGTTACGAAAGCGGAGATGTGTGGGATACGACCAAACCCCTCCGGCAACTCCTCTTGGCTGCCAAGAACCCTCGCTACGAGCTTATCTGTTTCTGGCAGGGCACGCAGGGCGGCCCAGCACTTGGCGTGCTGATGATCCGACGCACTCGAGGCAACGCACGACTTATTTTCTCTGCCGTCATGAATAACGACATACCTGAGAACAAGTGGACGTGGGAGCAAGTGAAACGGCACATTCTTGAGAACAAGATAGACGTGCTGATTTCAGCGGAGCATCCCGGTGTCTACGATAATCGCTAGCCGTAACTCAATTGATTGAGGGAAGTATCGGGGCCGCGTTTTCACTTTACACCTAATGAGGAGAGCCTGTGGTCGGAGGCCAATCTGCAAGCTCGCGGCATCTCGGAGCTTCTGCCTTATGATCAACGGGCAAGATGCCCGTTGGCCTCACAGGGTCCGAGCCGGACTGGCGTTGGAAGCCTGTGCCACAACTATAAGATTCGCCAGCGAGGTTGTCCGGTTCTTCGATCGGTTTCCCATAGACGACAACCGCCCAGGAAAGCGTTGCGGTTGTCGCCCCTTTTTACTCCGCGTGGTAATCGCGCCATCTTTTTCACGTTGCCTCCGCCGAGCACGACGGTATCGGCGACAAACGAAAGCTTCAGCTGCGTTACGCAGTAAATCACTTCTTTGCGCCAGGCTTTTTCGCCGAGCTCCTCCAGTCCGTCCTTGCCTAACCAGTCTTCAATCTTGCGATGCCCACGGTAGGGAAGATCACCAAGCTCCAGGGGCATGAGATTGTTGTTCCAGACGAGCGCGGCACCCAGACCCGTGCCTAACCCGAGAAAAAGCATCCGCCCGCGAACGTGACTGCCCAGCGCCTGCATCGCGGCGTCGTTAATCACCCGAGTGGGCTTTTTGAGCGCCCGACCAAAATTAAATCCGATCCACCCTTTGCTGAGATGTTTCGGTTCCTTCACGATTTTGCCTTCGCGTACCACCGATGGAAAACCGATCGAAACGGCCGCAAATTTAAGGTCCGGCGTGGTCTCGTGAAATTTTTTTACGAAATCGCGCGGAGTCATTTCCGGTCCGGAATCGAATTTCAACTTGTCCCGGACGGACATCAGGAGCTTGACCTGAGTGCCACCGATATCGACGACGAGAACGTTGCGTTTCATCGCACCCTCCCGCAGGAGCGTTACTCGCCGGTTCGACCGAGAAGACGTTTGAAAAGGCCGCCGCGCTCCGCCTTTTCGGAAGCAGCCGGGGGCCAGCATTCAACGATGTCGAGTTCGACGAAGCGAAACAGAGTCAGACGAGCGAACCTTAAATCGAGCCGCAGATTTCGCGCGATTTGGGCAATGGAACGGGCGCCGTTGAATTGCGAGGCGAACTGCGCTTCGGCCGTGGTGAGCCGCAATTTTTGCACGCGTTCAAAACCGTCCCGGGTGTAGGCGGGGGTCGATTCCGGATCGTAATTGGCTTTTTCAGCAACGTCCTGAGCCTGGACGAACCGGAGCGTGCTCAACATCCAATGCTCGATATCGTCATCCGCCGGGATATCGTGGGTGAAATCGGGCAGCTCCGTGGTCTGTTCAAATGCGAAACGGACCCGCAGGGCGCTCCACTGTTGGGCGAAAAGTTTTTGGCCGTAGTGCTGGACCAATTGCAGGGTCGGATCGCGCAGAATCAAATCTTCTCGGGCCAGAGTAATGAATAATGGGCAGCCGGTTTGCGATTGTGTTTCCCGCGCTTCCCTTACCCGCTCCGAATCAATATTTACCAGAGTGACCGGCGCTTCAGCGCAATAAGCTTCGCCGTCGCGGGTCGTGACCAGCACTACCTTTCCTTGGCGAGCATAAAGATCGACATTGTCTCGGGCGCCGGCAGAACGCAGGGTGCCGGTCAAGTTTTCCTGACCAATCACCCGCAGTGCGCGGCTGAAGGAGAAGAACGGGGTCTCGCCGGAAAAATAGACATTCCCACCCAAGCTGGACTCGAAAAGCGCAGGCTGGGACTGCGGGGAGAATTCCCGATTGCCAAAATTGCTTTGCTCATCTGCTTGCGACAAAGCAGGCTCCGGCTCGTTCCAGAGCGGTGAAGACTCGACCGCCGGGGCCTCCTCACTCTCCGGACCGACTTCACTGGTAAACTCCGAGTGCACGGCCGGCTCGGCGCCTTCTTCCCCCGGGACTTTCAACAGGTTTTCCTCCACTGTTTTTAAGAGAGTATCAGTTGTAAACGGTTTGTTCAGAATTCCCAATACATTCTCGGACCGGTCTTGGGCATTTTCCAGATCCCCACCGAAGCCGGACATGAAAACCACTGGAACATCTGCCGTTGACACGTCTGCGCTCAAGCGCTTGCTCAATTCATCACCGCGCAGGTCGGGCAGCAAATAATCGAGCAAGATTAAATCGGGCTTTTGCTGGCGCGTGGCTTGCAAGCCCTCCTGCGCAGTTCCGGCAGTGACCACTTCGTAGTTCGCTTCCGCGAGAATTTCCTGCACGAATTTCAGCATCATCAGGCTGTCGTCGATCACCAGAACGCGTTGCCGTTTCGCCGCCTCTTTGCCCGGCCGCAAGAGCGTCTGCGCAAGATCCAGGAAATCTGAGTCGGCGAAGGGCTTTTCTAACAAACGAGCATCATCGATTCCCTCGGAGTTTTCGTCTGCCGAGGTTAAGACAATTGCGTGCGCCTTCGGATGACGGGCTCGCAAGTCGCGCACGACATCTGGTTCCGAAGCGGCATCAAGGTCGAGGACAAAAAGTGCCACGGGCTCATCGGCCGCGATCCGAGCGGCCTCGTCCACGTCGCGGGCCACGTCCACGACCGCCTCCGGTACGACCTGGTGGAGGGCGGACAAAATCGAGGAGAGCAACGCCTCGTCCGATTCCAAAACGAGAATGCGCTCTTCGCTCTTATGATTTCGGGCAGGAGATTCTTTCACGGGGTGACAGCCGGCGGACTATGCGCCTTCTTTAACAATTTATGGTTCTCGATAAATGAAAAGTATTTTCTCGCTCGACTTAGGCGAGACGGTCCACCGGATACCGCCGGGCCAGCTCGCGCCGGCTGGTCTTGCCCCGTTCAGTGACGGGAATCGCTTCGACAAAATAAATGCGGCGCGGTACCTGCCAACTGCTTAACCGCGCCCGACAATGTGCCAACAGTTCTCCCTCGGTAAGCCCCTTCGCGACTACGCAGGCGGCGACTTCCTGATTCCGCCGTTCCGATTCACGGCCGAAAACGATCGCTTCTCGCACTCCCTCGCAGCGGAGGATTTCCGCTTCCACTTCCGCGGGATGCACTTTTTTGCCGGCAACATTAATTAAGTCCGAGCTTCGTCCAACGATCCGATAACCACGCGCTGTTTTCTCCAGCAAATCGTCCGGGACAAAGATGCCGTGCCCGAGTTTATCTTCGTCCGGGACAGGAAAATAACCGTCGGCTACGGCGCGGCTTCGCACGCGGATGAGCGAGCTCGAGACTTCGGGATCGACCGGTTCGAGCGCAACGCCACACATTGCTTCACCCACAAATCCCGGGATCGGCTGCGCTTTGCGGTCATAACAAATCCCTCCGCATTCGGAGGCACCGTAAAACGAGTGAATTTCGCGTCGGCATTGTTCGCGAAACGCTTGCGCGGTCTCCACCGGCAAGGGAGCGCCAGCTGAAATGCAAAGCCGCAGGTTCGGCAATGGCGGCGGCTCCTTCAGCTCGCAAAAGGATTGGTAGAACACTGGCATTCCGGGAAAAACGGTGGCGCGAGTTGTGGCCAGGCCATCGATGATGGCACGCGGGATCCGGTCGTTGCTAAGCGCGAGGGAAACACCGCGCACAATCAGCGGCGTCAATAAATTGCTGAAGCCATATGAATGGGAAATCGGAATAACCCCGAAGCTTAGGTCGCGATCGGTGATCCCCATCGTCTCGCAAATGTTCTCGCAATCTGCGAGGAGCTGTTCGCTGCGAAAACGGACCGCCCGCGGCGCAGCTGTCGTGCCTGAGGTCAATTTCAATAACCCAAGTCCCTCATCACGAGCGAAGCCGAGGGTTCCCGGGGAAGTTACCTTAACGATCACCCGTGATCCCTGGGTCCGACTCGGACTGGCGTTCTTCGCTCGGAATGACAGCGTTGCGAAGCCGGCAACCTGACACAATCGAAACGCATTTTGCCGTTGCTCGTCGCTGATTGTTTGTTCCAGCGGTAGAACAACGACCCGTTTTCGCAAGCAAGCCAGAAACAGCGATGGCCAGTCCGGATGATTCCCAATTTGGATCGCAAGAACCTGGCCAGGTACGATCGTTCCGAGTTCGTCTGCAAATTGACGAGCACGCTCTTCGATTTCGAGAAATGTGCGCGTAACTTTTCCCTGCGAGTCGAAGATGGCGGAGCGATCGCGGTTGTTAGCGCCCGTCCTTTCCCAGGCCGCTAGAATCGGATCCTCAACCTTCGTCATTACTTGCAAATTTGCGGGTTCACGGCTACACTTCCTGCTCGTTTTTCAACATGAAAACGGATATTCACCCCGATTATCAAGAGACCGATATCGTTTGCGCCTGCGGTGCGGTTTATCACACTCGCTCGACCAAACGAGACATTAAAATCGGCATCTGCGCCGCCTGCCATCCGTTTTTCACGGGCGAGCAAAAATTCGTCGATACCGCCGGGCGCGTGGAAAAATTCGCTCGCCGCTACGGCAGCACCAAGGCCGCTCGCGCGGGCAAGGCTTAGCTGACTGTAGCCGGGGTCGTCGACCCCGGAGTTTTGCGACGGCCAGCGACCGCGGCTACAACGCATGGACTTTAATCGCCTCATCCAACATAAACGCGAACGCTTCGAACAACTCGAGCGCGAGATCGCCGATCCAACTCTTTTTGAAAATCGGAATCGCGCCGGTGAGATCATGCGCGAACACGCCAATGTCAAAGCGCTGCTCGCGAAATGGACCGAACTCTCGAATGCGCGCATGCAGCTGGCCGACAATCGCGAACTTGCGAATTCCAGCGATGCCGACCTTGCTCAAATGGCGCAGGAAGAGATTCCCGCTCTCGAGAGACGCGTCGCCGATCTCGAACGCGAGATGCAGGTCGTGTTGCTCCCGCCTGACGAAAATGAAAATCGGGATGCGATCATCGAGATTCGCGCAGGCACCGGCGGAAGCGAGGCCGCAATTTTCGCGGCCGATTTGTATCGGATGTACAATCGCTACGCCGAGTCAGCCGGGCTAAAAATTGAGAGCATGGATTCGAGCCCGTCGGAGCTAGGCGGATTAAAGGAAATCATTTTCAAAGTCAGCGGCGAATCGGTTTTTCGAAAGCTGCGTTACGAGAGCGGAGTCCATCGGGTGCAACGTGTGCCGGCGACGGAAGCGCAGGGGCGGATTCATACCAGCACCGCGACGGTCGCGGTTTTACCCGAAGCGGAGGAGGTCGATCTCGAACTAAAACCGGAAGATCTTCGGATCGAAGTTTGCCGTTCGGGCGGACCCGGCGGCCAGGGGGTGAACACGACTGATTCGGCGGTGCAGGTCCTGCACATTCCGACTGGCACCATCGTTCGCTGCCAGGACGGGCGCAGCCAGCAGAAGAACAAGGAAAAAGCGCTCAATGTTTTGCGGTCGCGGCTGCTCGAAACCAAACAACGCGATGAAGCGGAGAAATATGCTGCGCATCGCCGCAGCCAGATTGGGTCAGGCGGCCGCGAAGAAAAAATTCGCACCTACAATTTTCCGCAGAACCGTGTCACCGATCACCGCATCGGACTGACGCTTTATAATCTGGACCGATTTATCGAAGGCGACCTCGAGGAGATGATTTCAGCCCTGCAAGCGGCCGATCTGGCGGAGCGATTGAAAGACAGAGCCCTGAGCGCGTGATGAAAATTCACCTCGCGTCTTTATTGGTTGTCATCCTGAACCGCGCAGGCGGCGAAGGATCTCTCCGACGAAGCAAGCCCAGCCAAGCAATGAGAGATTCCTCGCCGTCTGCGCGGCTCGGAATGACAGCGTTTAGAACGTGGGATCTATGACTGTTCTCGAAGTCCTGCAATCGACAACCACGTATTTCCAGAAGCGCGGGATTGAAAATCCGCGCTTGAATGCGGAGCATTTGCTGGCGCATTCGCTCGGGCGGAAACGGCTCGATGTTTACCTGGAATTCGAGCGCGTTCTAGCCGAACCGGAGCTGGCGCCAATCCGCGAACTGGTGCGACGACGGGGGCAAAACGAGCCGCTCCAGCATTTGCTCGGCACGGTCGAGTTTTGCGGGAACGTTTTCCTTTGCGACAAACGCGCGCTCGTTCCGCGCCCGGAGACCGAGGAATTGGTTGCGCTTCTTCTTCAATCAAGCATCGACCATCAACCAACAACCATCCTCGATGTGGGGACCGGCTCGGGTGTGATCGCTCTGACGCTGGCGCAAAAATTTATTGAAGCGAAAGTTCTCGCGACCGACGTCTCCGACGACGCCCTGTTGCTAGCGCGTGAAAATGCGGCGCGGCTCCAAATTCATCAGGTGGAATTTCGCAACAGCGACTTACTGGAGAACGTGGATGGGAAATTCGACCTGATCGTCGCCAACCTGCCTTATGTTTCACGGCGCGACCGCGACCAGCTCGTGGCCGAGGTCTTGCGGGATCCGGAAGTCGCGCTTTTCGCCGGAGAGCAAGGTGATGAAATTATTCGCCGATTGATTGAAACCGCGCCGGCACATTTGAATGCCGGCAGTCTCCTCGCGCTCGAGATTGGTCTGAGTCAGGAACCGGCCCTGATCGAACTCTTGCGCCAGAAAAATTACGGCGACATCGAGGCGAAAAACGATTATTCAGGTAGAGCGCGTTTTCTTTTCGCCCGGTATGGATAAGATTCTTGTACATGGCGGGAATTCTCTCGCTGGTTCCATCAAGATCAGCGGCTCGAAGAATTCCGCTCTGCCCATCCTGGCTGCGACGCTGCTGACGCGCGAGCCGTGTACCATTCATCGCGTGCCCGACCTGAGCGACACGAACTACATGCTGCAAATTCTCAATCATCTCGGCGCACAGGTGGAACGCGCAAGCGGCACCGTCACGGTTTCCGCAGACAAGGCTCAATCGGTTGCACCATATGAAGTCGTTCGAAAAATGCGCGCGTCCGTTTGCGTGCTTGGACCGCTTCTCGGGCGTTGCAAGGAAGCGACTGTTTCGCTGCCGGGCGGGTGTATCATCGGCGACCGGCCGATCGACTTGCATTTGAAAGGTTTCGAGGCTCTTGGCGCAGCGGTGCGGGTAGAAGGCGGAAACGTGAAGGTTTTCGCGCCGAAATTGAATGGCGCGGTGATTAATTTGCGCGGCAAATTCGGGCCGACCGTTCTTGGCACCGATAACGTGATGATGGCCGCGGTTCTCGCCGAAGGCACCACCGTGATTGAAGGCGCAGCGCAGGAACCGGAAGTTTGCGATCTCGCCGATTTTCTCAACAAAATGGGCGCGAAAATCGAAGGTGCAGGCACACGCCGCATGATCATCGAAGGGGTCAGCGAACTGCACGGTGCGGAGCACGACATTATTCCCGACCGCATCGAAGCCGGCACATTTCTGGTAGCGGGCGCGATTGCCGGCAAAGGAGTCACCGTGAATCGGGTTAACCCCGACCATCTCACCGCGATCACGACTGCGCTGAGCGGTTGCGGATTCAAGATCGAGACCAAAAAACAGTCGCTGACGGTCTTGCCCAATGGTGCGCCCAAGCCGCTCGAAATAACAACGGAGCCTTATCCGGGATTTCCGACCGACATGCAGGCGCAAATGTGCGCGTTGCTTTCTACGACTGAGGGGATCAGTGTAATCACGGAAAATATTTTCCCGCAGCGTTACATGCATGTGGCTGAGCTCAAACGCATGGGTGCGCAGGTGCAAATGGAAGGCGCAACGGCAGTAATTTCGGGCGTGGAACGACTGACGGGTGCGCCGGTGATGGCGAGTGATCTGCGTGCGTCGGCCGCGTTGGTGCTGGCAGGATTGAAGGCCGAGGGAACGACAGAAGTGAGCCGCGTCTATCACATCGATCGCGGCTACGAACATCTCGACGAAAAGTTGAGCGAGCTCGGCGCCAACATCGAGCGGGTGCAGGCGTAGCACAGCCATCTAACGCCAGTCCGGCTCGGACCTGTGAGGCCAACGGGCATCTTGCCCGTTGACGTCCCCGAAAACAGGCAGACGCTTATTGGTACTATGGAAACGACTCAACCTCCTTCCGCTCCGATCTCTTCAGCCGATGTCCGGACTTGGAATGTTCTTTGTCATGCCAGCGCGCTGCTCGGATTATTTCTTCACTTCCTCGGACATCTACTTGGTCCGCTTATCGTCTGGCTGGTGAAACGCGGCGACTCTCCGGAAATCGACGCCCATGGGAAAGAGTCTCTTAATTTCCAACTGTCAATGCTGATCTACGACGCAATCGCGGCGATTCTATGCATCATATTGATCGGTATCCCAATTCTGATCGCGCTTTGGATCATGAACACCGTCTTTGTTATCATCGCCTCCATCCGCGCGAGCGAAGGAAAGTTTTATCGCTATCCGATCACCATCCGGTTTTTGAGTTAACAGCAGCCCTCATAGCGTGTCACCCCGAACCGCGAAGACGGTGAGGGGTCCCGCATTCGCGGTAGCGGTCACCGAAATCGGCTTGCCTGATCAACGAACATTGGTGAGATCCTCGCTTGCGCTCGGGATGACAGCCGCAGTGCCAGTCCGGCTCGGACTCACCATGGAATCACTTTCCGGTCCTGCAAGAATTTGCCGGTGAGATTTTGCGGGGCGTCGGCGGCGAGCCAGACAATCCCCTCGGCGCCTTGTTCGACGGAACGAGGCGCGCTGGAACCACCCATATCGGTGCGGACCCAGCCTGGGCAGACGGAGTTCACTGCGAACTTAGGTAGCGCGGCGGCGAACTGCGACGTCACTCCATTCAGCGTCGTTTTCGAAATACAATAAATGGGCGACCAACCATCCGCTCCATCGTGGAGTTGTCCGCCACTGCTTGAGACGTTGACGATCCGCGGAGCCGACGACTTCGCCAGCAGCGGCTGAAAAGTCTCTGCCACCATGAGCGGCCCGAGCGCATTCGTCCGCATTGTTTCTTCAAATTGCTCGGGTGTCGCCTTCAGAATTGCGTCATCGCCGTCAACGATAATGCCGGCATTATTTACCAGGACGTCGAGATGATCGACCGCTGTTGCCAATTCCCTTGCCGCTTCCTGGATGCTCTTCTGATCTGAGACATCAATCTTCAAAAACGTCGCCATCGCTCCAATTTTTTCCGTTGCCGACCGTCCCGCTTTCTCGTTGCGCGCGCCGATGAAGACGCGAAAGCCTTTGTTTGCGAGTTGCCGCGCAACTTCGAAGCCGATTCCTTTATTCGCCCCGGTAACGAGTGCGATCTTTTCTAACTTTGCCATCGTGAAATTTTGCGCGGCAAACGAAAAGTCGCAATACTAGGCGCCTGTCACCGCGAGCAAAAGCCATGCGTCCGCGTCGGACTGACATTCCCACTTCGCTTCGCTCAGGAGGACTGCGTAATGAGCTTGCGCAGCGTCCGCAAGTTCACCACGTCTTCCTTCATTTCCTTCCCTTTCGGTGTCTCCAGAACCTTTGGGATTATGCGGAAACGCCGGTCGTTCATGATAAAACGGAATGCCGCCAGCCCAATCTCGCCTTTGCCGATATGCGCGTGCCGATCGACCCGCGAAGCACGAGCACTTTTGGAATCGTTCAAGTGAATCGCCGCCAGCCGCGCGCGTCCAATGACGCGATCGAACTCGCGAAATGTTTTTTTCACCGCGCTCTCCGAACCGATGTCGTAGCCGGCAGCGAAAATGTGAGCGGTATCGAGGCAGACGCAGAGCCGCTCGGGCTCCCGCACCCTGTTAATGATTTGCGCAATCTCTTCGAAACGGTAGCCGAGACATGAGCCTTGGCCGGCGGTAGTTTCGAGCGCGATTTTCGTTTTCACTTTTGGAATGACGCGCCAGATCGCGTCGATCGACGCGGCGATTTTCTCCAGGCCTGCTTCTTCGCCGACACCGAGATGTGCGCCAGGATGCATCACCAGAAACGGCAGCTCGAATTGATCGGCCCGAATCAGCTCCTCGGCCAGGGCGCGCAATGAATTGGCGTGAAATTGCGGATTGGTCGCCGCCAGATTGATCAAATAATTGGCATGGGCAAAGATGGAAGCCAACTGGACGCGCTGCCGGTGTTCCAGGAAGGCGCGGACTTCCTCGGCCGAAAGGGGACGAGCGAACCATTGCATGTTGTTTTTCACGAAAATCTGCATCGCCGTGCATTGGATCGAGCAGGCGCGCTCGATCGCCATGTGTGCCCCACCTGCAATCGACATATGGGCGCCGAGCAGAATCTTATTTATCATTTCAAGCTGGATTCAGCCACAGATGAACACAGATGAAACACGGATTCAGAAGACCAGGCGCGCATGTACTCCACCTTGCTTCCTACCGAAATTCACAAGCATCCCAACCTTAAGACTGATAGCCTTCAATTCATTCAATAACGCCGCTTCGTCGCGCTTGTCCTAATGCGACTCCAACATTTGCTTATCTGTGTTTAATCCGTGTCTATCCGTGGCTAAATATCAGCTCCGATCCAGCGGTCCTCAGCTATTAGAAAATCTTCGGGTGCCAATCCGGCTTTTTCAGGCTGCCTTCAGCTTTGTATTCGAAAAATTTGTAGAGTGGGGTGAGGAAGAATCCCGCCCCGCTGGCGTCGATGCGAACATCGAAATCGATCTTATCATCGAGAAAATGAGCGTTGCCCTGTCCCACCATCCCGAAAGCGCCGGCGTCGACGTGAAAATCAGGCGTCCGAATTACGCCATCCTTAATGGTAAAGGACATGTTCGCCTTCCGCCCCACCCGGAAGCCGACGCCGGGCATGACCTTGTTCAGAATTTCTGAAAGCGGTCCGAAGAGCGGAATGGCAAAGACGTCGCCGTTGTACACTTCCACTCCGCCTTTGCCGGACATAGAGCGGGCATCGCTTCCGTTCCCCGTCCAGTCGTATCGGCCGTTCATCGATCCGGTCGAGGTTTTGTACTTGAAATAAAGGTCGGTCAGTCGCGGAAAATCGACCCGATCGACCGAAATGGTCGCCCGATAGCGTTGATCATCTTTTGCCAGAGAAATGTCCGCATTGCCTTGCAGCGTTCCGGAAAAAATCGCACCGTTTAACTCGGAAATTTGCAACCGATCATTCGTCAGGAGCAACTTGGCTTTAATCCGATCAAACGGCAGCGTCTTACCGAGGAACACGTAATCCATCCCTGCAGCAGAATTGATATTGATTTCGAGCCGGGTGTTTTTGCCGCCGCGAAATTGATAGACCCCGTTGGTCGTAATAGTCGGAGGCTTCTGAAACTTGTAGGGCATAACGACCTTCAACAAATTTGGATCGACCCAGGAAATGGCTTCGGTGGTTCGCAGATTCGAAACCACATTGGACATCCGGGTCTCGTGATGCGCGAAATCGTAGATGAAGGTGCCGGTAACAACGCCTTCCTCCCGGATGACGCGAAAATTTTCATACGCAACCGCGCCCTCTCCGAGGTGAATATTTGTCGAAGCACTATTGAAGCCGACGGTCCGAAAACGGCCCCGCCCCATTTGCAGTGTCCCATCGCCTTTCCACGTCGCAGGGGCGGCGCTCGACCCGCGAATCACCAGCTGCACATTAGCGACGTGCGGCCAATCCCAATCGTTGACGAAATCGCGCATGTCGACCGGGGCGAGAGTCCGCAGCGCGTTAGGATCAATCGTACTGGAGAGATCAATCCGAAAATCGTTTGGCGCATCAAGCAATCGCCCGACCAGTTCGCCACTTTGATGCCGCACGTGAATGTCGCGCACCATGGTGCGCTCGCCATCTCCTGAAAATTCGGCGTTCGCGCCGAGAAACGAAATTCCTTTGTAGGTAAAGCGATCCAACGCGGCGTGACCGATTGCCTGCCAGCGCGGCGGCGCTTCACCTAACCTTGCTGTTCCAGAAATCTCGAACCGCGGCGGTGCCAAAAAATTAACGTCGGAGACAGCACCGGCGAGGCCGACGCTTTCGAGCAATGGACGCAAGTTCAGACTGCTGCGCGCCTGAAACTGGAGCTCGTTCGCCGGACGCCGCCAGGTCGCGTTAGCGCTGAAGGCGCCGAGGTCGTCCTGCAATTCGCATTGGCGGATGCTCAACGTTTGATCAACAAACTCGCCTGCCAGGTTCAACTTTCGCACCTGATAATTGCCACGCTGAAATGGCCCGGCCTGCAGTGTTCCTTCCACCTGTGCATTCTCCAGCTCCGCGACATCGCCACTGAATTTAATCTGCAAATGTGGTCGCTCCGAGAATTTGAACTGGTTCAGTTCGCTCACCACGCGCTGTAGGATGCTGAGTCGCCTCAGCCAGTCCTCCTCGGTTGTTTCTTTCGATGGCTGGTAGTTGTTGCGCCTGATCAATTGGCCCGTCGCGGAGATCCGAATCCCGCAAAAAATTCCGTCCGCCTGGCTGACATAAATTTGCTCCGGCGGAAAATAAATGTGCGCGTGCAAATTCCTGATTTCGGCGTGTCGTGCGTTGCGATCTGCCTCTTCGGGCAGGGGGAGCGAAACCTGAGCGTTCCGGATATCGATCGCGTTCAAGAATGGCTGATGCTGCAGCAACGCGGCATAATTGACGTCCAAGGAAATGCGACTGATCTGCGCGATGGTGTTCTCGCTTTTTTTGTAATCGAAAATGCGAACATCCTGCGCCACCAGTCCGCGAAATGGATCAAGGGTGAGCCGCCGAACAGAAACTTCCACGCCGTGCTTGTGCAATTCCTCGACCACCAATCCCCGCCACTTTCGGCCGAAACCTTTCTTCGCCAGATACCAGCCGCCGCCAGCCATCGCTCCGAGGGCGAGCACGGCCAGAAAGCGCACCACGCTAACGAGGAACCGTCGCGTAAAAGAGCGCGGCCGATGGGTATCGGAAATTAAAGTTTCTTCTGGCGGTTCCAGAGTGAGAGGCATGGTGTATCCGCTGAAAAGTTAAAACGTTGAAGAGTCTAAGAATTGCACAGACTGTCGCTTTAACGCTTTAACTCTTCAATGCTTTAACCCTCCAATCCTGCAACGTGCTCTCCACCTCCGATCTTCCAGCCGTCAATGCCTCACTGAATGCCATCAGCACGATTTTCATTTCAGCGGGCTGGTACTTCATCCGCCGGAATTTTTGGCAGCGCCACGTCGCCTGCATGATCACGGCGATTATTTCCTCGACCTTGTTTCTCGTCGGCTACCTCACTTATCACGCCCAGGTCGGTGAAAAATCTTCCGGCTACCGCGGGTGGCTGGCGACGATTTACTTCCCGATGCTGGCCAGCCACGTTTTGCTCGCCTTTGTTACCCTTCCGCTCGTCATTCTTACCCTCGTGCCGGTATTTCAACGTCGCTGGGACAAACATCGTCGGATCGCAAGATGGACAATGCCTATCTGGCTGTATGTTTCTGTCACCGGCGTTCTCGTTTACCTAATGCTTTATCAATGGTTTCCACCTCCTAGTCTTGCACAGCCGCGCTGAATGTTGTTTGCTCATGACGCGGCCAGGCCGCTCCGAAAACCATGGTCACGATCGCAACCTTCAACGAACAATCGAAAGCGAAACATCTCCGCGACCGGCTCCAACAAGCCGGCATCGGCGCCGAAATCATCGGCGACAGTCACCTGCAACGCGTCGCTTTCATGGCGAAACCTCAGGCCAATGTAAAAGTGAAAGTAGAAGAAAATGACTTCGACAAAGCGCATCAATTGATGCGGGAATGGGAAGCGTCTGATCCCGATGTCGGGGCCGCATTGCGTTGCCCGCAATGCGATTCTTCCAACATCGAATATCCGCAGATGACCCGGAAATTTCTAACCCCGGCAATCGCGAGCGTTCTGTTTGCCATGAAGATTTTTCCCAAAGGCTTTTATTGTCACAACTGCCACTTCACTTGGACAACGGAGCCCGAAGGACAGATTTCGCGCCTGTGGCACATGATTTTCCCGGGGACGAATCCCTACCGGGAGGATAATGTAAAGGGTTAACGCCAACGGCTGCGACAAGCGCGGCAGCTTACGCTGTCGCCAGCGCACAATTAGTTCACAAAGTCCGCTGACGACGACGGACGCTACACCACCGAGCTCAAGGTGGAAGCGTGTGCCTATACTCTCTCGTATGCTTCAAGCTGCTCTGAGCTGCGTCTTTGGCGCTGTCGATTTGTCTGAGTAGAATTGTCGTCCGGATGAAGTGGCTCTTCGCATTGTTACTAGCACTCGCCATCTTTGGTGGAGCCGCTTATTTCAGCTACAACGTTCTCTTCAAACAGGAGATCGCCGTGCAAAAGGAACAACGCGGCGAGATTCCTCCCACCCCGGCGCCAGACCTAAGCCTGCCCGAATTTCAGGAGGCCGCGAAGCTAAGACAGGAAGGCAAACTGGTAGACGCGCGAAACGCCCTGGTCGCGTTCATTCAAAAATATCCCAACGGTCAGCATTTCGAGGAGGCAAAGGACCTGCTGGGTGCGATCAACATCGATATTCTCTTCTCGCCCGTCCCGTCGCCGGAAAAACAGGAATACATCGTCAAGAAAGGCGACGTCATCGCGCGGGTCGCGCAGAAAATGAAAACAACGCCTGAACTCATCATGCGGACCAATAACATGAACAGCACCATGCTCCGGATCGGTGAAAGACTGCTCATCTCCAACCCAGACTTCTCGATGTTCATTCAGACCAAACAGAAGGTGATCGTGCTGATCAACCACGGGCAGTTTTTCAAGCAGTATCCTGTCCGGGAGGTGAAACTGCCGGTAAAGCAGTCGCCACGGATCAACACCAAAGTGGCCGAAGTTTTGGCGTGGAAAAATGGCAAACGGGTTGGATTCGGCACCCGTGAATACCAGATCAGCACCCGTTGGATCCGTCTGGCCACGTCCGGCTATATGATTTACGCTATTGCCGACGCCTCCCATCCGACTGCGGATCAACCGCCTCCGCCCGCGGGCCTGGGTATTTCCGCCAGCGATGCCGAGGAATTAAGCAGCCTTGTCAACGGCAAGACCCCTGTCACCATTACGGAATAACATGAAAGAGCACCTACCGCTCGACTTCGAAAAGCCAATCGTGGAGCTGCAACGCCGGTTGCAGGAAATCCGCGATCATTCTGACGAGCATGCCCTCGATTTTGATGCCGAAGTCGAAGCGATGGAGGCCAAGATCCAAACCACCAGGCGTGAGATTTACGATAACCTGAACGCCTGGCAGCGGGTGCAGATCGCCCGGCACGTGCAGCGGCCCTTCGCCCTCGATTATGTCGAGCGTTGTTTCACGAATTGGAACGAATTGCACGGGGACCGTCTGTTTGGCGACGACAAAGCGATGCCCTGCGGAATCGCGATGCTGGGCGAGCACCGTTGCATCGTGATCACAAATCAGAAAGGCCGCGATACGAAGGAAAACGTGCTGCGGAATTTCGGTTGCGCCCATCCCGAAGGTTATCGCAAGGCGCTCCGCCTGATGCAGCTCGGCGAAAAATTTCATCTGCCGGTGATTTCGCTCATCGATACTCCCGGCGCTTATCCTGGGATCGGCTCGGAAGAACGTCACATCGCTGAAGCCATCGCGGTCAATCTTCGTGAAATGATGAACCTGCGCGTGCCGATCCTCGCCGCCGTAATTGGTGAAGGCGGCTCGGGCGGCGCTCTTGGGATCGGCGTGGCCGATCATGTTATGATTCTGGAGAACGCTTATTATTCAGTCATTAGCCCTGAAGCCTGTTCCGCGATCTTGTGGAAAGATCGACGCCACGCCGCCGAAGCAGCCGAAGCGCTCAAACTTACGGCGCAGGATTTGGTGAAACTCCATGTCGTCGATCAAATCGTCCCGGAGCCGGACGGCGGCGCGCATCGCGAGCACGAGAAAGCCGCTGCAATTCTGGGGCACGTACTTCGCTCAAACCTGGAGCGCCTCCTGAAAATCCCGATCAATCAACTGCTGAAAAAGCGCTACGAAAAATTCCGTCGCCTCGGCAATTTTGCCGAACCGCCGAAGGGCAACGGTGCTACCGGTTGATCGGGCCGGCGAAGCGCTGAGCGGAATCATGACTCGTGAAATCACTTCTACGATTGTCTCCGCTCTGCTTCTGAGCTTCGCCTGCTGTGAGGCCAACGCGCTCACTCCACCGCTGCATTTCAAAGACGACACTGTCGGATTCGCGAACATGACCGTGTTCGAATACGAAAATGGCATCGCGCACGTGCGGCGCGGCGAGTCGGCGAAGCAAAAGCGTTATACCCGGCGATGCTTCGTTCTTTGCCGCACCACCATGCAATTCAAAAAGTTTGCCCGCTTTGATCCACATGCGCCGCCGCTGAATGACCGCGATTTGGCAGAGCGAATTCGTCAGGTAACGCGTCGCGCGGCCTGGCGAGACACGCTGCCGGAGAACCAGCGTGTTGTTTTCCCTGGCTACGCAAACTTTCGTGAGCTGAGCACGAAACGTGGCTACGTCGTGCAGCGAAATATCGGTTACGGTTGGCCGACGTATTGGCGGCTGAGCAATGCCCGGACTCTTTTTGAAACCGGCGTCGGATATCAGAAAAGGACCCACGAAAAGCTCAATTCCGTCCTGAATCGCGGCGACTTGTTCGTGGCGTTTCTTACCACCCTGCCGCACCTACGGATTAATCACGCGGTGCTGGTTTTCGCAAAAAAACCTGGCCGCTCGGCCGATCTCGACCACTATTGCGTGTACGATCCGAATCATCCAGAAGGACCACGAGAACTCACCTGGTCCAAATCTAATCGCTCATTCGCCTACCAAAAAGACTGGGATTTCGTCGGCGGAAATGTCCGCGTCTACCAGCTTTACGGCGTGTGGCTGCAGTAGTGGCCTGTCCGCTTTCAGCATCCTGCTGAGAGACTGGGATGGCGGATCGACCGCCCCCCGGGCGCGGGCATCAGACTGTAACCCCCAACGCGGAGCGAACCGTAACGGGTTTTGGCGGCACAGCTGGCGGATAAAGAAACCGCAACACCGGATCGACCCGCGCCCCCCAGGCGGCCTCACTATGATCGGCTCCTTCGAATTCGTGATATTCGAGATCGTCATACAGGTTCCAACCCCGATCAATGAGGGCCGCACACAAATTCCGAGCGCGCTCCCAACCCGGTTCGGCTGAACCGGTATCCAGCCATATCTTGAGCGGAAGTTTTTTCTCCAGCGCGAGCACTCCTCTTACTATCACTTCATCATCCCACCAGATTGAGGGCGACAGAACCGCGAGCCGTGTAAAGACGTTCGGAAACCATAGACCGAGCGTCATCGTGAGCAGCCCCCCAAGCGACGAGCCCCCCAAACCGGTAAATTCCGCTTCAGGTTTCGTCCGATATTTCGAATCGATGAACGGCTTCAGTTCCTGGATCAGAAATTTCGCGTACTTCCGGGCCAGACCGCGACTCCGCTTCTTTCGTTTTGCTTTGCTGTCGATGATGCCACGCGTCGGAGCGTATTCGTGAATCCGATCCGGTCCGGTGTTGGCAATCGCGACAATGATGACCGGCTCGATTAGCCTGCGACGAATTAGTCGCTGCGCGGTTTCGTCCACGCCCCATTCCACTCCGGCAAACGCAGTCGTAGCATCGAAAACATTTTGCCCGTCCTGCAAATAGAGGACCGGGTAATGTCGGCGGCGAAAACGGCGATAGCCTGGCGGCAAATAAACCAGAATGTCTCGCCGGTTTCCGAGCGTACGGGATGGAAACTGCCGGTGACGCTGAATATTTCCGGTAAGAGTGTGGCGGGGCATACTTGTAGCACTGGCGTCCAACGCCATTCCGGCTCGGACCCTGTGGGGCCAACGAGCATCTTGCCCGTTGATGGCGGCGCGTGCAATAACCCGCCAAGAGCTTCTTCCGCCGCAATCTAAAGTCCTTTTAACCGACCCAAATCCGGTCTATAAAGCCGACCCAGCCTATGCAGGAACGCTACATTAAATGGTGGACGCCTTATTTGAGCCGCGAATTCGAAATGCTGGTCTTCGGCAGCGGCCGCGGGTTGCCCCTGATTATTTTTCCAACATCCTTTGGCAGTTATCACCAAAACAAGGACTTCGGCCTGGTCGATTCCGTGGCCTGGTTCGTGGATAACGATCGCGTCACCGTTTATTGCCCGGACTCATTCGACCTCGACAGTTTTTACAACAAAGGGATTCATCCTGCCGATCGCATCCGCAGCCAGATTGCTTATGAAAATGTGATTGTGCACGATGTGTTCGATTTCGCGCGGCGCGAAGCCAGCACCCATCGTGTCGGTGTCTGCGGCGCGAGTCTCGGCGCTTATCACGCCGCCAACATCGCCTTCAGGCACCCCGACACCGTTAGTCATCTGATCAGCCTGAGCGGAGCATTCGAGATCAGCGATTTCTTCGATGGCTACCACGACGACAACATTTATTTCAACAGCCCTTACCAATACCTGCCGAACATTCCGGACCCGTGGAAATACAACCACATGAACATCATTCTCGGGACCGGCGAATGGGATAACACTCGCCACGAATCGATGCGGCTTTCCGGCATCTTAAATTCAAAAGGAATCCGCCACTGGCTCGATGACCGGAAATGGTGCGGCCATGACTGGAATTACTGGCGCGACATGCTGCCGTACTACTTGTCGACGTTCTAACGAGAACTCTATGAAAAAAATCGGAATCTTATTTGGCCAGGAAAATTCGTTCCCCTGGGCGTTCATCGAGCGTGTCAATAAGAAGACCGGCGGGGAAGGCATCGTCGCCGAAGCCGTCCGGATCGACAAAGTGATTCAGGGTGAGTCGTGCGGCTATGACGTCATCATCGATCGCATTTCGCAGGACGTGCCGTTTTATCGCGCCTTCTTAAAAAACGCCGCGCTCACCGGCGCCGCCGTCGTCAACAATCCGTTTTGGTGGAGCGCGGACGAGAAATTTTTCAATAACGCCCTGGCAACGAAAATCGGCGTCGCCGTTCCACGGACGGTGCTTTGGCCTTCGCATCAGGTGCCATCCGACACGAATGCGAACTCGTTCCGGAACCTCGCCTATCCGCTCGACTGGGAAGCAATCTTCAACTACGTGGGCTGGCCGGCATTCTTCAAACCGTTCGCCGGCGGCGGCTGGAAAAACGTGTATCGCCTCCACAACCCGGAAGAATTTTATCGCGCTTACAGCGAAACCGGGCAGCTGGTGATGATGTTGCAGGAAGAGGTGAAGTTTGAGATGTACTTCCGCTGCTATTCAATCGATCAGCGTAACGTGCGGATGATGGCCTACGAACCGCGCCATCCTTATCATTTGCGCTATCAAACTGAGTGGCAGGCGCCGAAGGAAGTTTTGCAGAAGGTCGAGCAAGACGTTCTGCAGTTGAATCGATACCTCGGTTACGACCTGAACACGGTCGAGTTCGCCATGCGCGACGGCGTCCCGGTGGCGATCGATTTTTGTAATCCCGCGCCTGATGCCGAAGTCACTTCGGTGGGTCAGGCGAATTTCGAATGGGTGGTCGAAGCGGTTTCGGACATGGCGATCCGTAAAGCACGCGAGTATCAACCCGGACGAGACAACCTGAGCTGGGGGAAATTTATTCAAGCCAGCGCCACGCGGCGTGCGCTAGGCGAGGCATAGCCGGCGGAGGGACGCGCTTCCGCGCGTCCCAGACACGCAGAAGCGTCTCCCTCCGTTTACCTCTGACACCTCGCGCACCAAGCCGTCGTTCGACCGCCAATCGTCGCGCGGTGCAATAACGTTTTGTCCCGCGGACATTTCCCACCCTCGCGCCAGCGTTCATGAATCAACCAGCTCCGCGGCAATTTGGAATCGTCGGGCCCGATGATCCGTAGCGATTCACGCGCGACAAATTTCGTTGCTCGGAAAAGTTGGTTGCGCTCTTGGGCATTTAATCTGCCTGCTCGTTTCGATGGCAAGATTTTCGCCCGCCACAAGATTTCGTCCGCCATCCAGTTGCCGATTCCGGAAAATCCGGATTGCATCAATACCACAGCTTTAATTGGCGCCTTGCGGTGACGATTAAGGAATCGATCGAGAAAATCGCGGTCGAATTTTTCGGACACGATCTCAGGCACGCCATTCTCCCACCAGCCCGGTGCCGTTGCGCCGTGATGAAATTGCACGCGTCCAAATTGCCGCGCATCGGTAAAAACGAGCGCCCGTTCCGCTTGATACAACACCAGGTGATCGTGCTTTTGCGCGCGAAAATCAGCGGCCGCGATCTGCATCCTTCCACTCATCCCGAGATGCAGTCCCAGCCAGTTCGCGCTGGAAAATCGAAACAGCATTCGTTTGCCGCGAGCTTCGGAGGTCAGCAGGCGCGCTCCGGTCAGTTGCCGGCGTAAAGCGCGCGTATCGGTTCCGCGAAAAACCCGCTTTCTTGTATGCATCGCGATTCTAACAACCCGATGCCCGATGCCTGTATTCCAGCGCCGCCGAAAATATTCCACCTCCGCCAGCTCCGGCATGGGGCGGAACATAGACGCATCAGACCGATATTGAAAAGAAACCACACGCGCGTGTATCTGGTTCGGGGAGCGCAGGCTGCCAGCCTGCTGGCATCGGCAGCTTGCCGAGACCCCGTTGGATTACACAAGAACCATCACGCCCGGATCTTGCCGGCAAGTTGCCGGCAAGTGCAGGCTGGCAGCCTGCGCTCCCCGAGCTAAATTTATGCAATGGAAAAGGTAATCATCGTCGGGAGCGGTTGCGCCGGCTTGACCGCAGCGATCTACGCCGCTCGCGCCAACCTCAGCCCGCTCGTGCTTGAAGGCTCGCAGCCTGGCGGACAACTTTCTACCACCACCCTCGTCGAAAATTTTCCCGGGTTCGTCGACGGCATCGACGGTCCGCAGTTAATCATGAACATGCACGCGCAGGCCGAAAAATTCGGCGCCCGATTTTCCTATGCCGAAGCCACCGGGTTCGAGCCGATGAATCCCCACATTCGCCTGCAGATTGACGATAAGGAATGGCTCGAGACCGAATCGCTCATCATCGCCAGCGGCGCGTCGGCGCGCTGGCTCGGATTGGAGAACGAAGAGAAATTGATCGGGCACGGACTAACCTCGTGCGCCATCTGTGACGGGGCGTTTTATCGCAGTGTTCCGGTAGCGGTCGTGGGCGGGGGCGATTCTGCCGCTGAAGAGGCGCTGTTTCTCACCCGATTCGCTTCCAAAATTTATCTCATTCATCGCCGCGACAAACTGCGCGCATCCAAGATCATGGCGGATCGTGTGCTTGCGCACAAAAAAATCGAGCCCATCTGGAACACGGTCGTTACCCGTTACATTCCCGATGAAAAAGGAGAGATGCGCGCGATCGATTTGCGCAACGTCATTACTCACGAAGAGCGGGAGTTGCCGGTGGCGTGCGTCTTTGTTGCCATTGGCCACAACCCCAACGCGAAATCGTATAACGGCAAGCTGGACATGGACAGTGACGGTTATCTCATCACGAAACGATTGGTCGAAAGCAAACACCCGGGCGTTTTCATTGCCGGCGATGTCGCCGATCGCGTTTATAAGCAAGCGGTCACTGCCGCCGGCGCGGGCTGCGCCGCTGCGATGGAAGCGGAGCGATATTTAAGCGCGCGGGAGAAGTGAGCCCGTCGTCCCGAGCGTGATCGGTGGCCAAATCTTAAAGGCATCCGACGGGATTTCTCGACTTCGCTCGCAATGATAAGAAACCGATGAAACTTTGCGATCTGACACAGTTTTATTCGCCCTTGAGCGGCGGGGTGAAACGATATGTGCACGAGAAGATCGCGTACATCCAAAGCGAGACCGAGCACGAACATGTCCTCGTTGTTCCTGGACCAAAAACGGAATGCGTCACCAGCGAACGTTCACGGATTTATTTCATTCATTCGCCGCTGATCTCGCGCACGTCGCATTATCGCGCGTTGGTTAATCTCCGCGCGATTGAGCAAATCCTCGAGCGTGAAAAGCCTGATCTTATCGAATCCGGTGATCCATATCAGGTCGCATGGAAAGCGATTGCCAGTGGCGAAGCGCTACGAATTCCGGTAATCGGATTTTATCATTCGCATTTTCCGGAAGCGTACGTTCGCAGTGCCGCGAAATTTCTCGGCCAGACCGCGGGAGAAGCAATGATGGATTTCACCCGCCGTTATGTGCGCAATCTCTACAATTCGTTCCAGGCAACACTGGTCCCATCAGCCCGCCTCGGCGGTTTGCTAAGCGAGTGGGGCGTGGAGAATATCCGCGCCGTCAATCTTGGCGTGAACACGACGATCTTTTCGCCTTCACCCGATGACACAGCTGTAACACGCGCTGAACTGCAATTGCCGACATCGCGCCTGCTCCTGCTTTACGTTGGCCGACTGGCGAAGGAAAAAAATACCCGTCTGCTCTTCCGTGCTTTTGCCGCATTAAACGAGAACGCACCGGAAGATTTCCATCTCCTCGTGATTGGCGACGGCCCGGAGCGGAGTGAGCTCGAACGTCTGCAAGCGCGCTGTCCAAACGTGACCTGGATGCGTTACTGCACTGACTCGTCCGATCTCGCCCGCTATTATCGCGCGGCTGATTTGTTCGTTCATCCCGGAACACAGGAAACGTTTGGCCTTGTGGCCTTGGAGAGCCAGGCTTGTGGAACTCCGGTGGTCGGCATCCGCGGCAGCTACATGGATCGCATTATTCTACACGACCAGGAATCTTGGGCGGAGGAAGACACTCCTGAATCGCTCGCTCGCACGATCGAGGCCGCCTGCTCGCGCAATTTGCCGCGGCTGGGCGCGCGCGCTTCCCGTTTGGCCGAGGAACGCCTTTCCTGGCCCCGGGTGTTCGAACGTCTGTTTGCCATTTACCAGGACGTTTCCTTGAACTATAAGAAACAACGCTGAATGGACGAAACGTCGCAGTACTCAATTCGTGGCTATAAAACGAGCGATCGCACTGCGGTGCGCAATCTTTGCTGCGCCACCGGTTTCTTGGGAAACCCGATCGATCCAGTATTTCACGATCGCGAATTGTTCGCCGATTTTCTCACCACATATTACACCGACCACGAACCGGAGTCTTCGTTCGTCCTGGAAGTTGATGGGGAAATTCGCGGTTACCTCCTCGGCTCGCGCAAACCTTTGCAGCATCAGGTCTTTTCCTTCGCTCACACCATGTTTTTGTTCTTTCGCGCGCTTTGGCGATACCGCCGCTACAACGCCCGCTCTCGCCAGTTTATTCGCTGGATAATCGGCCATGGCTGGCGCGAAGTTCCAGCCGCGCCCCGCTCCGTTCCGCATTTTCATATCAATCTGTTACCGGACGCGCGAAAAGTCTCCACCACCCGCGCGTTGATGAGCGCCTACCTGAACTACCTTTATCGTTTCGGCGAACGTCACGTTTACGGCCAGATCGTGACCTTTGAAAATCGTCGCGGCGAGAAGCTATTCGAACGCTACGGCTTCAAGGTATTGAACCGGGCCGAGATCACGAAGTGGAAACCGTTCTATCCAAAGTCGGTCTATCTCAGCACCGTTATCAAGACCCTGGAAACGGCCGGACCGCTTTCTGCCTACTCCCGCCGGCGAACCTAGCGACGCAAGAAGAGATAGAGGATTCCAAGGAAGAGTTCCTCTTCTGAAGATTGATATTAACCCTATCTGGAACTCATTTTTCCGAAAGCTCGACGACTCCGTCCGGCAAACAGGCGAGTTACGCCCGCAAACACACTCAAGTATTGAAGGGGGGCAGGTGGCGATCAATCGGCAAATCAGCTTTCGCGCTCGCCGCGGATGAATTGCTCGACCGAGCGGTATGCTTCGTCGTCCGTCATTTGCACCGGTGGATGCTTCGCAAAATAGGCCGAAGGTGAATGAAGTGTGCCGCCGATGCCGCGATCGAGTGCGAGTTTGCAGCAACGAATCGCGTCGATGACGATGCCAGCAGAATTAGGGGAATCTTCCACCGACAGTTTGAGATCGATTTCCATTGGCACATCACCGAACAAGCGACCTTCCACCCGAATAAAGCAGATTTTATTGTCGCGCTGCCACGGAACGTAGTCGCTCGGGCCGATGTGAATATTTTCATCGGCCAATCGTTCACTCATGACCGATTGCACCGCCTCGGTTTTGGAAGTCTTCTTCGAGACCAGGCGGGTCCGGTTCAGCATATTCAGAAAATCGGTGTTGCCGCCGGTATTTAACTGGTAAGTCCGATCGACCTTGACGCCGCGTTTACGGAAGAGATCGACGATGGTGCGATGAAGCACCGTCGCGCCCAACTGCGCTTTGATGTCGTCTCCGATCACGGGCA
>QHPN01000250.1 GCA_003219115.1 Verrucomicrobiota bacterium
CAGATCAGTAGCTTCATCACGCAGTTCGGAGGTTTCGCCGTGAATCCGAATTTCATCCAACAAAAAGCCAACCCGACGCGTCGCCCATAACCGCGGCACATAATCGTTAGATGAATCGTCAAACTTCACTTTGTAGGTGAAGGTTTGCTCGCGACCATTGGCCATGCCGGTAAGCTTTGCTTCGACTTCGCTGCCGTGTCCGGGGTCACCGACCCCGGCTACAACTGTGTATCGGCCGGTCAGAACAAGTTGATCGCCTTTGAACAGGTCCGGTAATTGTGCCGGATACAATTTGCTGGTCCGAACTCCGCCGCCGAACTCCAGGCGCACATTTGTCAGCACCGGTTCCTTGATTCGGGTATAGAAATTCGAGACCTTTACTTCGAGGTCTTCATTCTCCAGCACGTATTGACTGAAGGCCCGTGTGCCCTCCGCGATCTGATCGAGCAGTTGCGTGTTTACGTCCGATCCGATCCCGACAGAAAAGATGCGGGCGTCGCCAGCCTTCTTTACATCCGCTACGATTTCATCCGGATTGCGCGTCCCAACTGTCGGCAATCCATCAGTCAGAAAAATAATGACGAATGGACGCTCGCTCTTCTCAGTGCGCGCCTTGAACGCGGTTTGCAAGGCATCGGCAATGGCGGTGCCGCCAATCGGCTTCAGATCGGCAATGAAATTCGATGCCTGCTTTCGATGTTCGGAATCAGCCTCACTCAGTTTGCCGAAAAGCGATTCCGCTTCGGTCGAAAATCGGACGATCTCGAAGCGATCATCTGCGTTCAGGTTTTCGACGCAGAATTGCAGAGCTTTTTTCGCCTGTTGCAGTTTTGCGCCCGCCATCGAGCCCGAAGTATCGACGACAAAGACGACGCCTTTGGGAACGAGTTTGGTTTCCTTCGCGCAGGAAGTAACCGTCTTCCCCACCGGCTTTGTGCGTGATCAAACTCAGACCGACATCGCGTTTTTCCGAGCTATAAACGAGCTGAAAATCTGTATCCGGTTTCTCATCCTTCGATTCATAACCAACGACCGCGCGATTGGGTCCGTCTCGTTTAATTTCAATCTTGTGACTGGGCGAATAGATGGAAGCGAGTGGCTGCTCCGTTTTAACTTCCACCTTCACGCTCAGGCTCTTAATCGGCTGCGCGGAAAACTTCTCCGTGCTCAACGGATAGCTGTAGCTCACCGTCCCGGCATCAGAGCGCAGCAGTTCGGTGTAGGAAATTTTGATTGGCTTGCGGCTGCGTGGCTCGATTGGAAATATGCGGACCTTAAATAGATCCCGCCCCGCGTATTCCAGCAGCGCCGGATCGCGCATTTTGCGGACGATGTCCTCGTAAATTTGGCGCGCCTTGTCCGCCCGCAGTAACTCGGCGTCCACCATTTTCCCGCCGATCTCCATGCTGAACTTGTCGATATGCGCGCCTTTGGGGACCGGAAACATGTAAATGCCTTCGAGACGCTGATCGTTGGGATTGTAAAACTCCTGATCGATTGAAGTGACCGCTACCTGGCCATCGATCTTGACTTCGACGTGATGACTGGATACCTCGAGCGGCGCAAATGGGAAATGACCAGGAGGGATTAAGAACGGGCGCTCGACGACAATGAAACCATCCCCCCGTGCGTGGAAAATGGCGCCGAACAAACAGGCTGCGAAAATCAAAGCCGACCTTTTCATTGCCCAGTTAGTCGGCAACCCCGCCAAAATGCTCCCGCTTTTTTTCTGCGTAGCTGCGACGCCCTCGTCGCAGTAGGTGAAGGCGGCGCCGCCGCCAGCGCCTGCTCTGACCCAATGGAGACACAGACTACATTCAGCGCGGCCAGGGCGCCGCGGGCACTTCCGCCGACGAGGGCGTCGCCGCTACGTCTAAAATGCGGTCTCGCAATACCTCTTTGGCGTTGCCAGGTTGCGCCCGCAACTCATTAACACCTCCCTTCAGCGAGGTGCATGGCATGGCTCGCATTGAAAGCGAGCAGGTGGCACGGGGAATGGTATTAAAGAAATGCAACCCGCCCGAAACAACGTAGAATCGTTTTCCCCTAAATGAGCGATCATCGAGCCCCGGTCTCCGATCCAGGAAAGGTCGATGCGGATTTAATCGAACGCTGTCGCCAGGGCGATTCCGACGCCTGGGACGCGTTGTTCGATAAATACTATCCAGTGGCGGCGCGCTTCGTATTCCAGTTATCAGCCGATTTCTGCCACGAAGACACGGAAGAGATTTGTCAGGAAACTTTCTTCGCCGTGGTCCGCAACCTGGGCTCATTTCAAGGGAAAAGTTCCTTTCAAACCTGGCTCCTCCGCATCGCGGCGAACAAGGCGATGGATTTCCGCGGGAAGAGTCGCGCCGAGAAACGCGGCGGTAGCTTCGTCCATTTCTCACTCGATGGCGCGGACGAACGAGAGCAAATCGATCTGCCCTCGCGGGGGCCCGGCCCGGACGCCTTACTGGCAAATGCCGAGACCTGTCGCCTCGTCCGGCAAAGCCTCGATCAGCTGGACGATGACTGTCGTGAAATCATTGAGCTGCGTTATTATGGCGACCTGAGTTACGCCGACATTGCTGAGGAGCTGCAATTAAATCCCAAGACGGTCAGCTCGCGTCTGAGCAAGTGTCTCGACCGACTCAGTGTGATCGCGAAAAAAATCTTTCCGCGGGAACATTCGTTTGCCGTCTAACTTAAGAAGTCATGTCGCTCGAACCCAAAAAACCGATTGAAGACCTGCTGGAAGCGACCGCCAAGGCGCGGCGGGCACAGTTCGGTGCTGAGCCAAGGATGCCGAACCCGATGCGGGCGCAGATGCACCACGAGATTGCGCGCGTCGCGCGAGGCGACGACTCGCGACGATCCGAGCATTGGTTTCGAATTCTGTGGCCGCGCCTGGCGTTTACTACCGCTTTCGCTCTAATTCTCGTTAGCTTTTCAACGCTGTGGTGGTGGCGTGAACACCAAACCGGGGGTGGTGAAACGATGAAATTGGCGATGCAGGAACCGGCCAGGGAAGCTGCGCCACCGGAGAAGGTCTTCGAGCAGGGGGCCGCGGCTGCGGCCGGTCCTGCGGTGCCGACTTTCGCCGATAGCAACGCCGCCGCGTCACGACCCGCCGAAGCAGCCAAAGACGCCGACGCTTTGGGCAGGTTTACCGAAGCGACGACCGCGCCGACCCAGGCCACGCCATTGAACGAAGGTCTTATGGCTGGCGCTACAAAATCAGATCAACCATCGCTTGCCGACAAATCGTCAGCTGCGAAAGAAGCCAAGCCCGCGGCGCCACCAACTGCCTCGTTCGCGCAGAGCAGACAGATGACGAATTTTCGCCAGCAATTTTCAAAGGACGCTGCCAACCAGGCGTTTCGCGGCAAACTCAAGCAGACCGCCAGTATTTTGAACGAGTTTCAGGTGGAACAAAGCGATCACGAAATCCGGCTGGTAGATGCCGATGGCTCGACCTACTCCGGCAAGCTCGAGCCATTGGCGCAGAACGACGCCCGCAGCATCTACAATCAGAAAAAGAATTACACCGCGCCTTTATCGGCTCGAACCTTTGATGAGAAGGCGCAGTCGGCTAATGCCGAGTACTACTTCCGTGCCACCGGCTACAACACCAGTCTCAAGAAGTCGCTCGTATTTGAAGGGAACTACATTACTCCATTAGCGGTCGCACAAAAGAAGGTGGCCAAGGCCAAGACCGAATCTGAAGAACGCGACGAGGAAGCGTCGGCTCGAATCACCGGTGTCGCAAAAATTCACGGCGAATCCC
>QHPN01000020.1 GCA_003219115.1 Verrucomicrobiota bacterium
TTTCCGTCCCGCTTTCACGATCTGCTCCAGCACCCGTAGGTACTCCTGAAAAGCGGCACGCCCTTTCGCCGTCAACGCATAACTCGTTTGCGGGCGATCCCGAATTTCCTTCGTCACCGCCACCAACCCGAGCTTGTGCAAGGTGCGAAGATGCGTGATGAGATTGCCGTCGCTCATGTTCAGCTCGGCCTTGAGGTCCTGAAACGACCAGGCCATCCGCGTTGCCAGCAAGGTCATGATCGAAAGGCGACCCTTCTCGTGAATCGCTTTGTCGAGTTTGTCGAAGTCGAGCATTTTTCATTCGCTGCCAGCCGGTACCGGCGATTTCCAGACGCATGCCGCGTAAATTAAATGGTAAAGGCCGAAGGTAAATCCCATCGCGAGATTGGGAACGAGCGGTGTCGAGTAATATTCCAATTGACGCGAGGCCACCATCATTCCCGCGGCCGTGATCAGAAAGGCCCATCCCAAAAACACGAGCGACCGCGGGGCAAAATGCTGGGTCGCGATCAGAGCGAGCCCGTAAAATCCGATCCAAATGCGCACCAGCAAAAGCTCGTTGTCGGCTTCGTACCCGTCGTAAAAAAACCAGATCGTGGTTGCAGCGGGAAAGATGAGACAGGGCAGAATGGAGCGAAGGGCCAACTTCATCGACGGCGAGATGAAAGGCCGACCGTCGCGCTGCGCTTTGCGCCAGACGAAAAATACATTCAGCGCGAGCACAATGGCGAGGGCGCCGAGCCAAAGTGCAGCGAAGCCGCGGGTGGAAATATGGCGCATCACCTCCGGAGCTATTTGCGCCCAATGACGCTCGCTCATCCAAATCGCGGAGGTCAACCCGAGTGCGATCAGGCCGCCGATGAAGGCGGTGGGGGCGGAAATGGCGCGATAAATAGTAGCTCGCTCCATCAAGGTTCGAATGACCCGCAGATGCTCTTCAGCGCGCTGGCGTTCGTCCATTCCGTTTACTTTGTAATACAAAGCTTAAAATCTGGCAAGGACAATTTGAAGCCAATTTTGGCGGCTGGTAAGGCAGACGCTCCGCGAAGCCGCCTCTTTTCCCGGCTCGACAGAGTCTCGCCCTACCATCGAACGGCCGCCAGTGACGGCGGCCGCTACAGCGGCGACGGCACGTTCATCAGAAAAATCACGATCATAATGAGCCCGATAAAAAGTTTCGCGATGACGCCGGTCAGACCGCCCAGAAAAGTGCCCCAGCCCGCACGGCCGGCTTTCATGATTTCTTTCCCGCCTATAAGTTCGCCCGCGATCGCGCCAATTACAGGACCAACAAAGAGCCCAAATAACCCAAAAACTAGCCCGATGAGCGCGCCTGCCACGCCGCCAATCAGACCCCATTTTGTCGCTCCAAACCGCTTCGCACCGACGTAGCCGGCGGCCGCGTCGATTGCGTAGGTAACAAGTGTGAGCACGAGCATGCCAATAAGCGCACTCATGCCAAGACTGCGATCCGCGCCCAACACCACACGGTGAACCACTGCGGCCGCCAGGATAATTGTCGTTCCTGGCACAATCGGGATCACCGTTCCGATCAACCCAAGAGCCATCAGCACAATCGCGAACAACCACCAAAACGCTTCCATGGGATTGCTGAATCGTGATCCGTGAATTGTGAATCGGCAATTTAACGTTTTCGCGATCCTTTTGACCGGGCAACTGTCGCTTCTATACTGAGTTGTCCATGCCACTCTCAGTCGGAACGAAAGCCCCGGATTTCACGCTACCAACAAAAGCGACAAACGGGCCGAAGCAGATAACGTTGAGCGCAAATTTCGGAAAACGAAATACCGTGCTCGCCTTTTTCCCGATGGCCTTTACCAGCACGTGCACGACAGAAATGTGCGGTGTCAGCTCCGATCTCGCCGCCTACGCAGAGATGAACGCCGCGGTGTATGGCATTAGCGGAGATAATCCGTTCGCGCAGGAGGCCTGGGCACGAAAAGAAGGCATCGCGGTTACACTGTTGAGCGATTATGAACACCAGGTCGCGCGCGTCTACGACGCTGTTTACGACACATTTCTGCCGCAAATCGGGCTCGGGATGGGCGGCGTCCCGAAACGGGCAACCTATGTAATTGATCGTGCTGGCGTAATTCAATACGCCAATTGCAACGAGGACGCGCGCGTGGTTCCCGATTTCAACAAAGTGAAAGCGAAACTGGCGGAACTGAAATGAGGTCACGCAACCCAGCCCGTCATCCCGAACCGCGCAGACAACGCCAGTCCGGCTCGGACCGAGGGATCTCACAACTGGAGTTTGGATCACCCAAGCTGGCGCGCGTGGCAGGCGAGATTGCGAGAGATCCTTCGCATCCGCTCAGGATGACAGAGTAAGAAATGAATAACGAATTCAATACGCTCCAAAAATTCGACGCTGGCAGTGGCCGCGACGGCTTTTTCCATTCCCTGCCAGAACTAGAAAAGCAGGGCGTCGGAAAAATTTCGCGTCTCCCCATCAGTATTCGGATCGTGCTCGAATCGGTCCTGCGAAATTGCGATGGCAAAAAGGTCCGCCCCAAGGACGTCGAGACGCTGGCGAATTGGAACGCAAAGAAGCCGGCCAACGAAGAGATCCCGTTCGTGGTCGCGCGAATTGTTCTCCAGGACTTCACCGGCGTGCCGCTGGTCGTCGATCTGGCGGCAATGCGCAGCGCGGTCAAACGCGTTGGTGGCGATCCAAAAATCATCGAGCCGCTGGTCCCAGTTGACCTGGTGGTCGATCACAGCGTGCAGGTCGACTTTTTCGGATCAGCCGAAGCGCTGCGATTGAATTTGGAGATGGAATTCAAGCGCAACCGCGAGCGCTATCAGTTTTTGAAATGGGGCCAGCAGGCGTTCAAAACATTTCAATTAATCCCGCCCGGTATCGGCATCGTGCATCAGGTAAATCTCGAGTACCTAGCCAAAGGAGTTCTTTCCTCTCAATCTTCAACTCTCAACGCTCGACTCTTCTACCCCGACACACTGGTCGGCACCGATTCCCATACGACGATGATCAACGGTCTCGGCGTTGTCGGCTGGGGCGTGGGCGGAATCGAAGCTGAAGCCGGGATGCTTGGGCAGCCGGTTTACTTTCTCACTCCAGAGGTCGTCGGTGTATATTTGACTGGCAAGCTGCGCGAAGGTGTTACGGCGACCGATCTCGTGCTCCACATCACTCAGATGCTGCGGGCACAAAAGGTAGTTGGAAAATTCGTCGAATTTTACGGCGAAGGCGCAGCCTCATTGCCGGTGCCGGATCGCGCCACCATCGGCAACATGTCGCCCGAATACGGCGCCACCATCGGTTACTTCCCCGTCGATCAGGAGTCGGTGAACTATTTGTGTGCAACTGGTCGCAGCGAGGAGCAATGCGCTGCGTTCGAGAATTATTTTCGCGCGCAGAAAATGTTTGGCATGCCGCGCCGGGGGGAAATCGATTATAGCGTCGACTTGCAATTAGAGCTTGGACAGGTCCAGCCGGGCGTTGCCGGACCGAAACGCCCTCAGGACCGGATCAATCTTCCCGATCTTGGCCAAACTTTCCGGTCGCTTCTGCAACAACCGATTAAGGACGGCGGCTACGGAAAAGGAAATGTCGATCTCTCGACCAGACATCTCGTGCAATTGAACGGAAGCGCGCCGGATGATGGCGACATGCCCCGCATCGATCCGGGCGAAGAACTTAATAAAGCCGAAATGGTGACGAATCGGCCAACCCCTGATCCGGCTAAAGATTTGAAAGGGGCCGATCCATTTCGCCACGGTCAGAGCAGAATTGGACACGGCAGCGTTTTGATCGCCGCCATCACAAGTTGCACGAACACGAGCAATCCCAGCGTGATGCTGGCGGCGGGTTTGCTGGCGAAGAAGGCGGTGGAACGCGGTTTGCGCGTCGATCCGGCAGTAAAAACCTCGCTTGCTCCAGGGTCGCGAGTTGTTTCGGATTACCTGGCGAAAACTGGACTGCAAACTTATCTCGACCAGCTCGGCTTCAATCTTGTCGGGTATGGTTGTACTACCTGCATTGGCAATTCCGGTCCACTTCACCCCAAGATCGAGAAAGCAATTCATGATCACGATTTGGTTGCGGCGTCAGTCCTTTCCGGAAACCGTAACTTCGAAGCGCGTGTTCATCAGAACATCAAAGCCAATTTCCTGATGTCCCCTCCGCTGGTTGTCGCGTTTGCGCTCGCTGGTCGCGTCGATCTCGATCTGACCAAAGAACCGATCGGCAAGGACAAAGACGGGAAGGAAACGTTTCTGCGCGACCTCTGGCCCAGCTTGAATGAAGTGCGCGATGCCATGCAATCCGCCCTCACGCCGGAAGTTTTTCGAAAACTTTATCGCGATTTCGCCGATCAAAACCCGAAATGGAACGAAATTCCGTCAAGCATCGGCGACATTTATCAATGGGACGAGAAGAGCGACTACATTCAGGAGCCGCCATTCTTCGAAGATTTCTCGATGAAGCCCGGAAAGATCGAGAACATTGTCGGCGCACGTGCGCTGGGGATTTTCGGCGACTCGGTCACGACCGATCACATCTCGCCGGCAGGTGCGATCAAGGCGAGCTCGCCCGCGGGCCAGTATCTCATTTCACGCGGGATTGAGCCGGCGGATTTCAACAGCTACGGCTCACGACGCGGGAATGATTTGGTGATGACGCGCGGCACGTTCGCCAACGTGCGGATCAAAAACCTGATGGTACCGGGAACCGAGGGAGGCGTAACCAAGTATTTTGGCAAACCTCGGCCAGGTGCTGAGGCCACGGGCGAGCAGATGTCGATTTATGACGCCGCGATGAAGTATCAAAAAGACCACGTGCCGCTCGTGATCCTGGCCGGGACTGAGTATGGCACCGGATCATCGCGCGATTGGGCGGCAAAGGGAACGCGATTGCTCGGAGTAAAAGCGGTCGTTGCTTCGAGTTTCGAACGAATCCATCGATCGAATCTTGTCGGCATGGGCGTTCTGCCCCTGCAATTTGCCGAGGGGACAAATGCGCAAACTCTGAAACTTGACGGTTCAGAAACGTTTTCGATCACCGGTTTGTCTGATGCAATTGAACCGGGGATGACGGTGACCCTGCAGATCGAGCGAGCAAACGGAGAAAGCAATTCAGTTCCCGTTAGCTTGCGAATCGATACCCCGATCGAAATCGATTACTACCGCCACGGCGGCATTCTTCAGTTCGTTCTGCGCCAGTTGCTTAACCGCTAAACACGCTAAAGGACGCTAAAATTTACGAAGCAACGGCGTCGCATCCAAGCAATGCGTCTGCGCGAAAGTTTCACCGGTAGGGCGACGCTCTGCGGAGCCACAAGCGGTACGCCATGGTTGGCTAATCGTCTGGCTGCACGCGATATCGGACTGCAATGCGTTCCGCTCCCGCTACCGGAGTGAGATCAGCGCGCTCCGTCGCCGTCATCCAATCCGACCATTCTTCATCTTCTTTGGTCGGCTTCGCACGGAGCTTCAGCTTGATAAACTGGCTGGCACCGCCTTCGCTATCGATCGAAACCAGCAGATCGCGGTTAAATGTTTGCGAGAGTAACGATGCTTTGCCCGGAACAACAACGTGGCCATCGCGCGTGGCGATCTTGTCGTACTCAAGCAGCGCATAACGATTGTCGCGGTCGTTTGCGTAAAGACTCGCGTGCAAATTTTGCATACTTGGCTGAGTCGCCAGCTTTAGCGTTGGCGGAATCTTCAACTCGAACTCGAGCGCGAGGGATTTGCCGTCGAGCGTCGGTGGATGATCCGCTGCCAAATAAAGAACGCCCGAAATGACTGCGCCGAGGCTGATTGTAATCCCGAGCGCAATTCCCTGCGCCTTCACGAATCCGCCAAATCCAATCTCGCGGCGCAGTAGCGCGACGATTAATCCGACGATTGAGCCAACAATGAATCCGAGCGGTGCCAGTGCGAAAAAGATCAGCATCCCGCGTCCGCCTTCGAAATCTGAAACGTGATACAGCTCCGTTAAGTAGAGCGAAGCTACAATCGAGAGAATCGCTCCCGCGATCGCCGTGAGCAATGCGATCGCAAGTGCACGTAACGCTTTCATCTAGATTAAATCGTCGGCTGTCGTCGAGAAGTTGCTTCAGATTTCGAAACAGCTACAGGCCGTTTATAGTATTCCCAATACTGGTAGTAGTAATACTCCGGCACGGAAGTATCGACCAAAGTCACACCTGGCTTGGTTCCGATTATACCGCACATTTCGGTTTCCAGCTTTCAGGCGGCGCCAGAGAAGCAATAAAATTCAAGGAAAAAGAGGTATGATTCCAAGTAAGATTTTGCCGGAAAAACATAATCGACAGGGTGGCGTACTCTAAGCTTTACCGTCCCTGTATGCGACGCGCGTCCTGGCTTGAATTGGCTTGGCCGAAGATTGTCGGATCAATGCTCGGTTTCGCATTGGCGATTGGCGCTCTTGTGACATTTTCGGCCGCTCATGCCAGTCCAACTCCCAATGCCACAGAAAACACTATGCCTGTGGCCAAGGGCCAGATCGAGACCAAATTTCTTGTGATGGTTCGAGACACGGTCAGCTCTCCGCTGCCCGAAGGCGATACGACGTTTATCATTTTCCTCGCGCGAAGCTCGGCGCTCGATCGGTTCACCTTCATCAACGAGAATAAGCCGGCTCGCGGCGAGCTTAGGATCGCGGTCGCAAACGAGAAGCTGTCCGCCGACAGCGACAAGTGGATGTCGGTCGAGGGGGCGGTGCCATTTAAGCGTAAGCGTCTGTTCAATGTCTCGATGCTCGGAGTCGAAGCCAAATATGTTCGTCTCACCTTTCACGTTGAGCACGAAGAAAACGTTGGACCGTTGAACGCCTCCGAGGCTGTCGCGCTCAATTAAGCCGTCGGCGGCGGCTAAGTCGCAGCGCGGAGAACAGCGAACGGTAAGCGATTCAATTTTGTTCCAAAATTTGAGAGAACCACGGCCATGTTTTCCATAGATTTTCGCTTACAAAAGCATTTTCCATTTTGATCCGGCGGCCGATTCGCCAAATCTCTATCTGCGCGCGCTAGCGGCACAGAATTAGCTTTTTCTGACCTGGGCGTCACGGGCGCGGCGAATGCGAGCAATTACGGCATCTCACATCCAGACGCGGCAGCAACCGAAGTCGGCCAAGAAGATTTGCCGCCAACGGAAAAATAATGAAAACCTACGGAAGACTTCGCGGAAAACCGCTCCGGCGAAAGATGCGGATTATCATCAGTTGGTTGCCCGGGCTACAAACGATGCAGTTCGGGATTGGGATTTAGCGAGCCGCGGCCTCACCTGGCCGCAGGGCCTCGATACTCTTCTCGGTTATTCCCCGGGTAAATCAGATCAGACGATCGCGTTCTGGCAACGACAGATTCATGGGGCGGATCGCTCGCGCACCGCGGCGTCAATTCGGGATGCCATCAAATCCAAAGCCGAATATTGGTCGGGCGAATATCGTTTTCGACATGCCAAGGGGCATTACCTCCAGTTACTGGAGCGCGCTTTGATTGTGCGCGACATCAACGGCCGCCCGGTGAGGTTCATTGGTGTGCTAATGGATGTGACCGCGCGCAAACAACTGCACGATCAGCTTTCTAATTCCCAAAAAATGGAAGCGTTTGGTCAACTCGCGGGCGGTGTCGCTCACGACTTTAACAATTTCCTGACCGCGATCCTCGGCTACAGTGATCTGCTCGTTGCTGAGGTCGAGGGTCGCGGAACGGGAGCCAAATACTTGAGTGAGATTCGGAGTGCGGCGGGGCGGGCCGCTTCATTGACAAAACAACTCCTCACCTTTAGCCGTCGCGAACCGTTGGAACCGCGCGTGCTGGAAGTGAACAAGCTGATCCATGATCTGGAGCGCTCGATGCTTCGACTGCTCGGCGAAAACATCTCGGTTCTGTGCGAGCTGATGCCGGAAAAGAAACATATCAAGGTTGATCCGGATCAGTTCACCCAGATCATTATTAACCTCGCCGTTAACGCCCGCGATGCGATGCCGGCTGGAGGCACGTTGGTGCTAAAAACCGAGGCGATTTCTACCAATGGCAAGGTACCAGCGGAATTGCCGCTGGGAAAATACGTGGGCATTAGCGTAATCGACAACGGCATGGGGATGACCGATGACGTAAAAGAGCATCTTTTCGAGCCGTTCTTTACCACCAAAGACGATCGTCACGGCAGCGGGCTCGGCTTGGCTACCTGTTATGGAATTGTTCGCCAAAGCGGCGGACACATCAGCGTCGAAAGTGAGCTCGGAAAAGGGACCGCCGTGCACATCTGCCTTCCGGAGGTTGTCGCGCCGCCGCCGGCCCCCTACCGCAAACGTCCGAAATTGCCCAACGGCACCGAAACAATCCTGGTAGTCGAAGACGACATTAGCGTGAGACATGTCGCGGTGCGGACATTGCGCATGCTCGGCTACAACGTCCTGGAAGCATTTCGCGCCGACGAAGCCAAACGCTTGATTCAATGCAACATCGTCAACCTTGTCGTTACCGACGTTGTGCTGCCTGATATGAGCGGATGCGACTTCGCCGACTGGACGCGAAATAACAGCCCGTCCACGCAAATTTTGCTGACCTCCGGGTATTTGCCAGAGATAACCCTCGACAGCCCAGCGAGCGATCTGCCTTTTCTGTCGAAACCTTTCGATCCAGAACAGCTGGCAGAAACAGTGCGAGCATCCCTTGACGGTGTCGTTGTTAGCTGAATCGAGGCGCTGACGCTTCGAAGACGTTGCCGCCCATTTAGGTGCGGTGTATGCAATCGCGTGATCAGCTTTGCCGACATCGAAGCCGCGCGCGAGCGCGCCAAGGGCGTGGTTTATTACTCTCCTTGTCTACCCTCGATTCCGTTGAGCGACATCACCGGGATGGAGATTTTCTGCAAGCTCGACAACCTGCAGCGAACTGGGAGTTTTAAGGAACGCGGCGCGCGCAATGTTCTTTCGCAATTGCCCGCCGACCAGAAAAAGCGCGGCGTCATTGCGGCGTCAGCCGGGAATCATGCTCAGGCGCTCGCTTATCAGGGCAAACTGCTCGGCATTCCTGCGACTGTGGTAATGCCAAAGCACGCTCCGCTCATCAAAGTGACTACTTGTCAGAAGCTCGGTGCGCGTGTTGTTCTGCATGGCAAAGATTTTGCCGAAGCCAAAACACGCGCTCACGAAATCGGTACGAAGGAAAAGCTGGCCTACATCGATGGCTACGATGATCCGTCGATCATTGCCGGTCAGGGGACAATGGGTTTGGAAATTCTGGAGCAAGTTCCCAATGTCGATGCCGTGATCGTGCCGGTAGGTGGCGCCGGCTTAATCGCGGGCGTTTCACTGGCAGTGAAGACGAAACGCCCAAAAGTGAAAGTTATCGCGGTCGAGGCGGAAAACGTTGCCAGTTTTTCTGCTGCACTAAAAATGGGAAAACCGACGCGGATCGAAATGCAACCGACCCTCGCCGACGGGCTCGCCATTCCACAGGTCGGCAAAAATGCGTTCGAGATTGCGAAATCGCGGGTCGACAGGTCCGTCATTGTCACGGAAGAACAAATCGCGCTTTCCATATTGCGAATCGTTGAGCTGGAGAAAGGTGTGGTGGAAGGCGCCGCCGCAACGCCTCTGGCTGCCTGTTTATCCGGAGACTTAAAAAGTCTCGCCCGCAAACGCGTCGTGCTTTTGCTTTGCGGCGGAAATATCGATCCTAATGTCTTGAGCCGCGTCATCGAGCGCGGGCTCGTCGCCGATGGACGACTTTCTCGCTTCACCGCTGTGATCAGTGATCGGCCCGGCGGCCTCGCGGAGTTGACCGCGCAAATCGCTGCCAGCGGTGCTAGCATCAAACAAGTGGTGCACGATCGTGCCTTTGCCGGCTCGGACGTGTCCGCAGTTCACGTCCTTTGCACGGTAGAGACGCGCAACCGCGAGCACCTGGCCGCGTTGCGAAGGAAATTGCGCGAGAACGGTGTGGAAACTTACGATCCGCGCTGATTTTCCTGTGATCTCGAGCGAACCCGAGGGATCCGGTCGCGAAACCTTAAAGCGAATTTCGTCGGAATCCTCGATCCCGCACGTGCGCGACTCTGGATGACCAGCGTCATCCTCGCGTCACTTGAAGCACCCATCGCGCTCCGTAATCTTTAACGATGCATTCGGCCGAGACGGAGACGATCGAAGAACCGGTAGCAAAAACGCAGGAAAAATCTGCGCTGGACACCTCCGTCGCGCCGACAAATGCCTTCGCCACTTTCGCTGACCGCCACATCGGCCCAAGTCCGGAAGAGACCGCGCAAATGCTGCGCGAAGTCGGCTTCGCAGACTTGGATGCGCTCGTCGATGCAACCGTTCCGAAAAACATCCGCCTGGACCGTAGTCTGGCATTGCCGGCGGCAAAAAGTGAGAATGATGCTCTGGTCGAACTCCGTGCTCTGGCGTCACAAAACAGAATCGCGCGCAATTTCATCGGCGCCGGGTATTCCGACACGATCACACCACCGGTAATTCAGCGGAACATCCTCGAAAATCCTGGTTGGTATACCGCTTACACCCCGTATCAGGCCGAGCTTGCCCAGGGTCGTCTCGAAGCGCTGGTCAATTTCCAAACCATGGTGACCGACCTCACCGCTCTCGACATCGCCAATGCCTCCTTGCTCGATGAAGCGACGGCCGCCGCCGAGGCCATGGCCCTGTGTCATCACGCCGCCACCGATCGCTCTCGCAAAAAATTTTTTGTCGCTGACAATTGTCATCCGCAAACCATCGAAGTGGTGCGGACTCGCGCAAAACCACTCGGGATTGAGATCGTAGTGGGAGATTTCCAGCGATTTGACTTCGACGTGGCGCAAGTTTCCAACTTGCGAACTGAAACCGGCAAGTTGGAAACTTGCCCCACTTTTTTTGGCGCACTCGTGCAATATCCCGCAACGGATGGAGCGATTTACAATTACGAAAAGTTCGCAGGAGCGGCGCACGACGCGGGCGCTTTGTTTGTAGTCGCGGCCGATATTCTCGCGCTCAGTCTGTTAGAACCGCCTGGAGAATTCGGAGCGGATGTTGCGGTTGGTTCCACGCAGCGTTTTGGGGTTCCTCTCGGATTTGGTGGACCGCACGCGGCCTACATCGCGACGCGTGACCAGTTCAAACGCCATCTTCCCGGCCGATTGGTTGGCGTTTCCCACGACGTTGAAGGGCGTCCCGCTTATCGGCTAGCGTTGCAAACGCGCGAGCAACACATCCGGCGCGACAAAGCCACCAGCAACATTTGCACTGCTCAAGTCTTGTTAGCTGTCATCGCCGCGATGTATGCGGTGTATCACGGACCGAATGGATTACGAGCCATTGCCCAACGCGTCCACGATTTCGCGGCTAAACTCGCGCAAGGTCTGCGCCAGCTCGGTTTCAGAATCGCTCACGAAAATTTCTTCGACACGATTCGACTCGAACTTGGGCAAGGCTCAAGCCGTGATCTGATCGAACGGGCCGCGCGTGCCGGCTGCAATCTGCGCGCCGTTACCGATCAGGCGATCAGCATCGCGCTCGATGAAACGACGACCGATTCGGATATTAAAACCCTGATGTCGATCTTCCGCGGCACTGCGGTTCGCGATCAGGCGGATGAGAATCTCGACTCCTCTTCGTTTCGCATTGCGCAATCCGCAATCCGCAATTCTCCTTTCCTCACCCATCCGGTTTTCAACACCTATCAGAGCGAAACCGAAATGCTGCGTTATCTCCGCCGGCTGGAATCGCGCGACCTCTCACTCTGTCATTCGATGATTCCGCTAGGATCCTGCACGATGAAATTGAACGCCACGGCGGAAATGTTTCCGATCTCGTGGCCGGAATTCGCGAAGCTGCACCCGTTCGCGCCGGATTCACAAACCTCCGGCTATCGCGAGATGTGCGATCAGCTCGAGCGCTGGCTCGCGGAACTTAGCGGTTTTGCTGCCGTCTCGTTGCAGCCCAATGCCGGCTCGCAAGGCGAATTCGCCGGTCTGCTCGCCATTCGCGAATACCACGCCTCGCGCAGCGAAGCGCATCGCAACGTCTGCCTCATTCCGCAATCGGCTCACGGCACTAATCCCGCTAGCGCCATCATGGCCGGGTTCAAAGTGGTTGCCATCGCAACGCTCAAAGACGGTGACATCGATCTCGCTGATCTCCGTGCAAAAGCCGACGCTCATGCGCGGGATCTGGCAGCATTAATGGTCACATACCCGAGCACACATGGTGTGTTTGAAACAACGATTCGTGAAATTTGCGAGATTGTGCACGGCCACGGCGGTCAGGTTTACATGGACGGCGCCAACATGAACGCTCAAGTCGGTCTCTGTCGGCCTGGCGACATCGGTGCCGATGTCTGCCATCTGAATTTACACAAAACCTTTTGCATTCCACACGGCGGTGGCGGCCCAGGCGTCGGTCCCATCGGCGTCGCGCGACACCTTGCACCATTCCTGCCTTTGTCTTCCTCAATCAGCAATCAGCAATCAAAAATCAGCAATTCTTCCGTCGGCCCTGTCGCCGCTGCTCCCTTTGGCAGCGCTAGCATTCTCACCATCTCATGGATGTATATCCGCATGATGGGTCCGGATGGACTCAAGCGCGCCACCGAAGTCGCAATCCTGAGTGCGAACTACATCGCAAAACGACTCGATCGTTACTTTCCCGTCCTGTTCAAAGGTAAACGCGACCTCGTCGCGCACGAATGCATTCTCGATCTACGCGATTGGAAACGTGTCGGGATTGAAGTGGAAGATGTAGCCAAGCGATTGATGGACTACGGATTTCATGCGCCGACCATTTCGTGGCCGGTCGCGGGAACGATGATGGTCGAACCAACGGAGAGCGAATCGAAAGACGAGCTGGACCGTTTTTGCGATGCCATGATTTCGATTCATGCGGAGATGACTGCGATCGCGAACGGAACAGCCGACAAACAGAATAACCTGCTAAAAAACGCGCCTCACACGACGCGACAAATCGCTGCCGAAAAGTGGGATCACCCTTATTCGCGCGAGCAGGCCGCCTTCCCCGCGCCCTGGCTACGCGATCACAAATTCTGGCCCAGCGTTGCGCGAATCGACAACGTTTACGGCGATCGAAATTTGTTTT
>QHPN01000021.1 GCA_003219115.1 Verrucomicrobiota bacterium
CGTATCATGATATGTAGATGCGTTTAGAGCGACTTCCTCTTCCTCTGAGTCTTTGTCTTCTTCTGCTGCCTGAGATTCGGATTAAGAGGAAGCGGTAGAGGAAAAGCCTAGCTCCGATAAAAAGGATTTGCCGATGCCGGCCAGTTTTTCTTCCAGCCGTTTGGTGCAATCGCAGTCGCAACACGCCCAAGGCTCGGTCCCGTTTTCATGTCGGCAATTGCGGCGCGAATGTGCATCCTTCACCGATAACAGGTCGAAATATTCCTCCCAGTATGGACGCTCTTCGGCCAGGGGCGGGTCGCAAAAACACGTTTCCACCCAATGCGCCTCGCCCTTCGCGTCGACGCGCGCCATCTCCATATTATGTTGATACTCGTCGCCCGCGATCGATCCGCGGCCGAGCGTGCCATCCGCAATCGCTTTCGCGAGCGTGCCTGCGCATCCTGATTTTACCCGCGCCTTCACCAAATAACGCATCAGGAAATCTATACCTCGCGCTCGGCGATTCCAAGTCGCCCAAATCGCGGTTCCCAAACCTGAAGTTTGGGAACCAGAAGGAGGAATGAAACAGGAATAGGAATCCGGTTGAGATTAGGAGGAAGAGGAAGAGGAAGAGGAAGAGAATGGAAGCGCTGAGTTTATTAAGGTCTCTGAATCGCGTTCAAAAGAATACCTTCATTGCCTGCTTTCTCGGATGGACACTCGACGCGCTCGACTTTTTCCTTCTGACGTTCGTCTTTGTTCCGGTCGCACATGACTTCGGCAAAACAATCCCGCAGGTTACTTTTGCGATCACTCTCACGCTGATGATGCGTCCACTGGGCGCATTCATCTTTGGCTGGCTGGGTGATCGATTCGGCCGCCGCATCCCGCTCATGATCGACATCGTGTTCTATTCGGTCGTCGAATTGCTCACAGCCTTCGCACCGAATTTCGCAACTTTTCTATTTCTGCGCGCCTTGTTTGGAATCGGGATGGGCGGCGAGTGGGGCTTGGGTGCGTCGCTGGCGATGGAATCGCTGCCCACGCACACGCGCGGTTTGTTCTCGGGAATTTTGCAGCAAGGTTACGCCTTTGGTTATCTGCTGGCCGCGCTGGTTTATTGGATCGTGTTTCCGCATTTCGGCTGGCGCGGATTGTTTGTCGTCGGCGCGCTGCCGGCGCTACTTGTTATTTACATTCGCGCGCGCGTGCCCGAATCCCCAGTTTGGGAACGCAATCGCGCGAGCGCGAAAACCCCGCGAATCGATCTGGGGCGCTTTATTCGCGAATACTGGCTTCTCTTGATTTACGCAGCCCTGCTCATGACCGCGTTTAACTACATGTCGCATGGCACGCAGGATCTTTACCCGACGTTTCTGGAAAAACAGCGCGGCTTCGGTGTTAGCGAAAAATCGATGATTACTATTGTTTACGCCTTCGGCGCGATCGTTGGCGGCGCGGTGGTTGGTTTCCTTTCGCAGACGTGGGGCCGGCGTCGCTGCATCATTCTGGCAGCAGTTTGCGGGATATTTTTGATTCCCGCCTGGATCTTCGCACCCGGGACCGCGCTCCTTATCGCCGGCGGATTTCTCATGCAATTCATGGTGCAAGGCGCATGGGGCGTTGTGCCAGTCCATCTGAACGAACTTTCGCCTGGTGAGTTCCGCGGGACATTTCCGGGATTGGCTTATCAACTTGGAAACTTCGCGGCTGCCTACGCGGCGCAACAACAAGCCTGGCTGGCCGAGCGTTTCCACGGAACAAACGGAAAGCCGAATTACGCCTTAACGATGGCGGCGGTGGAATGCCTCGTTTTCCTCGCCATTATTTTTCTCGCAGCGATCGGCCCGGAAAAACGCGGCCGCGAATTCTGAGCCCAAATATTCTGCAGCTCACTCACAAACATGGATGCGCGTTCAGCTCAAAACTTGATGGCTTAAAGCCATCAAGTTCGTTCGCTCTTGGCGTCACATAAAAGGCGGTACTACAAAAGCGGCCGACGGCAGAGGCGAATTTTCCAACTTCCTGCACAATTTGAATTGCCAGCGGCAATCGCCAACTTGATGGCTTAAAGCCGTCAAGTTTGCTCTTGGCGCAAGGGAATTGGCCACGTTGCGGTGCTGGAACGAATCTATTTCCGCGAGATTGCGACCGAGCTCGAAATAAGTCGCGTTTAATGGCCGGTCAACGTGGGCGGCGCTAAACCCGGGCCCTCTCCGGGCGGGGCGAGCACGGGTTTCCGTTTCTGCTGCTGCGCTGGCGGCGGCGGCGGTTCCTGGCTCACGACGGCGGGCGCGGGCGCATGATAAACACCGGGACCGTGACGTTGCTCCACGATGGCTTGGGCAATTCTGTCAGCCAGCAGTTCGCGATAATCTCCGTTGCGCGCTTCGTGACCTTCCGAGCGGTTACTCAGATAACCGCATTCCACCAATACCGCAGGATAAATTGCCTTACGTACCACACGATAATCGGCGGTATGCACGCCACGATTAACCGCGCCTTTGATCGAGCAAAGCCGATTCTGGATGTTTTGCGCCAGCTCTGCCGCATACGGTGAACGATAGTACGTCTCAAATCCTTTGACCCCGCGCCGTCGTGAATCATTGAAATGAATGCTGACGAAAACCGAGTTTGGCGTGCTATTTTCAATATCGACGCGCGTGTCGAGTGAAATAAAAACATCGTTCGTTCGCGTCATTACCACGTTGAACTGGGATTCGCGCAATTTTCGGCTGAGCCGGGTGGCGACATCAAGAGTGACGGTTTTTTCCGGCGGACCGTATCGACGGTAGGCGCCGCTGTCGCGTCCGCCGTGGCCGGCATCGACGACGATGGTGGTGAAGGAACGGCTGGTGTTCTTTAGTTGCTGTTGCGGTGGCGAGACCATTCCGCATCCAGCGAGAAAAAGCGCGCCGACCGCGACTATGATTCCCCAATTCCGACCCGGCATTGCGATTGATAAACGAATCGCATCACGCTGACAAATCTTGCGAAAAAAAGATGCCGCTGCACCGTGATGGTGCAAAAACCGCTTGTTTTTAGCGTGACCAGATTTAAAGGCGTGTCTCACGTGTATGCGACTTAAATTAGTAGCAGTTCCTGTGCTTTTGGCCCTCATCCTGGCGGCCTGTAACAAGAAACAAAAAGACCAGACCATCGGTGAAGGATCGACGCCGGGGCGTGGCGGTTCGGTCCCGCCGAGCGCATCGGCTCCGCCAACGGTGGCGCCGGTCGCGACCCCGACAGCACCTGTAAAGGTAGCGATCGATCAGACCGCTCAGGTCATCGTTTATGGCTACCATCGCTTCGTCAATCAGGTGCGACGGCCTGATACCGAAATCACGCCCCAAATGTTTGAGCAGCAAATGCAGGAGCTGAAAAATCGCGGCATCAGCGTGATCGGGATGCAGGATTTTCTGGCCTGGAAACGGGGCGAGAAAAATATCCCGCCGCGGTGCGCCGTTATCACTTTCGATGACGGTTGGAAATCCCAGTACGATGTAGCCTGGCCGATTATGAAAAAATTCGGCTACACATTTACAATGTTTATTTACACCGAAGGCGTCCGCGGCGGGCATTTTGGCGGCGGAGAGGCCATTACCTGGGAGCAGCTCGCGGAAATGCGCGATGCCGGTATCGATATCCAGGCGCATACGGAGACGCATCAGGATTTGCGCAAGCCGTATGACAAGGTGGCGAAGAAAAAATTGAGTCCACCCGAATATGAACAGTGGCTGCAGAATGAAGTGGGCCGTTGCAAGGAAACGCTCGAACAACGGCTCGGCGTCAAGGTGAATTGTTTCGCGGTTCCCTACGGATTCTACAATCAGCATGTAAAAGACGTGGCCAAGGGCCTGGGCTATGAAGCAGTGTTTACTGTTTACGGTCAGCCGATCACCTATCGCTCAGCGATGGATTCGCTCGGTCGCTATTTGATTGAAGGAAACAAGCCAAAAGTTTTTGCCGACGCCATCGGAATGATCGCGACTTCCAGTGGCGGCGGCGCCCCTGTCGCCGAGATTGGATCTTCGAACATCGCTAGCAAACCAGCGGACGGAGAGACCATTCGTAATCCGTTGCCATTAATTAGCGCGAACCTGTCCGCCTTTGGTGCGATCGAGCCCGGCACCGTTACCATGCGAGTGAGCGGGCTCGGCCTAGTGCCGGCATCTTTCGATCCCAAAACCAACACGGTTTCGTATCAGGTGACTCAGAAATTGCGCGATAAATGCAGCGTCATTGTCGAAGCAAAATCGGGTGGCAAAAAAGTGGAGGCGCATTGGACCTTCGCCGTGGAAGGGAGCGGCGCCACAACATCACCGACATCTAAAAAGTAGCGAACCCATGGTCTTTCCGGGTAGAGCACGCGTCTCGCGTGTTGGTTTCGGCGTCTCGCCGAAACAATCTTTACAGAAAAGTCCGCGATCGCGAGGACGCGATGGCCAACACGCGAGACGCGTGCGCTACCCGGAATCTTGGCGCAAAGCGCAAATGAATAATCATGTTCTCTCAGCTCGGCGATAAGCTTCAGGACATCTTCAAGGACCTGCGCGGTCACGGCACGATCAGCGAGTCGAACATTAACGACGCGCTGCGGCAGGTGCGCCTCGCGTTGCTCGAAGCGGATGTCGATTTCCAGGTCGCGAAGAGTTTTGTCGCCCGGGTAAAGGAAAAAGCTCTGGGTGAGGAAGTCTTGCGCAGTATCACGCCCGGCCAACAAATCGTTAAGATTTTTCATGATGAGCTGACGGCATTACTCGGCGGCGATGCGGCCCCGTTGAATCTGGAAAAGCCGGCGCGCATTTTGATGGTCGGCCTGAATGGGGCCGGGAAAACAACTTCGGCTGCGAAACTGGCGCTCTTATTAAGAAAACAGGGTCATGTACCGCGTTTGATCGCGCTGGATTTGCAGCGTCCGGCGGCGATCGAACAACTCGCCACGCTTGGCAGGCAGATCGACATCCCAGTTTTCACGCCGACACCCAACGAGAAGGATGTCCTGCGCGCGGCGGCGGCGGTTGGGGGGCAACCCAATGCGGGCTACAACGTCGACATTTTCGACACCGCGGGTCGGCAGGAAATTGATCAGCCGATGATTGAGGAACTGAAGCGACTGCGCGATTTCCTGCAGCCGCAGGAAATTTTGCTTGTGGCAGATGCGGCGACTGGTCAGCAAGCGGTCAGTGTCGCGACTCATTTCAACGATGCGCTCCAGATCACTGGAATCGTTTTGACCAAACTCGACGGTGACGCTCGCGGTGGCGCGGCGCTTTCCATGCGCGAAGTGACGCATTGCCCGATCAAATTCGCCGGCGTCGGCGAAAAGCTCGATCAATTCGAAGTCTTCGTACCGGACCGACTGGCTGGCCGGATTCTCGGAATGGGCGACATCGTCGGCCTGGTCGAAAAAGCGGCGGAAGCGGTCGATGAGGAAGAAGCGGCGCGACTCGAGCGAAAGTTGCGCACCGCGAAGTTCGATTTCAACGATTTCCTGGCGCAGTTCAAAATGATGCGCAAACTCGGCCCGCTCGAGAATATTCTTGGCATGTTGCCCGGAATGAATAACGTCCCCGGCCTTTCGGTGGATGACAGGCAACTTCGGCGGGTCGAAGCGATTGTGCTCTCGATGACGCTAGAAGAGCGCAGCCGGCCTGACATTTTGAATGCGCGCCGGCGCCAGCGGATCGCCCGTGGAAGCGGCCGCACCGTAACCGAAGTCAACGATTTGCTCCAGCGTTTCAATCAGATGCGCAAGCTGATGAAGAACGCGGGCAAAATGAAGAGAAAGCTAAAAGAGTTACAAAGATTACATCACTAGATTGATCCTGCCGGTTCCCGTTGTAACATTGAAACCCATTCAAACCTTTTAACGTTTTCCAAAATGGCAGTTTCAATTCGACTCCGCAGAGAAGGGGCGCTCAATCGTCCTTATTATAAAGTAGTAGTGGCCGACAAACGCAGCCCGCGCGACGGAAAGTTCCTAGAACTTGTCGGCACTTACGATCCGAAAAAGCAGGGCCACAACAGCACGCTCAAGCTCGATCGCATCGAACACTGGCTAGCACGCGGCGCCCAGCCGTCAGATACGGTGCGCAGCCTGATCAAGAAAAATAAAAAACGGGCTGCGGGCGCGACCGAGGCGGCTCCGGTGTAACGATCCGCGGAGTATGCGCGAATTTCTTGAATTCGTGGTCCGCCAGCTGGTCGAATTCCCGGATGAAGCGATCATCACGGAAATTCCATCCGGCAGGACGACGGTCTTTCGCCTGCAACTAAGGCAAAGCGATGTCGGCCGCATCATTGGCCGGAACGGGCAGACCATTCAATCAATTCGGGCGCTCCTCACTAGCGCTGCCGCGCGCCATAATCAGCGCGCCACGATCGAAATCGTCGAATGAGGCGGTTTGGTTGGCGCGCTGCTCTGATCGACGTTCTTCTGTAGCGGCGGTGAAAATCGATATCATCACGCTGTTTCCCGAAATCTGCCGAGCCCCGCTAAGTGAAAGCATGATGAAACGGGCGCAGGAAAACGGTGCGCTCGATCTTCAGATTCACAATCTGCGCGATTGGACGACCGACAAACATCACGTGGTTGATGATGCCCCGTTTGGAGGAGGGCAGGGGATGGTGATGAAGGCGGAGCCGATTTTTAGGGCGGTGGAAGAGTTGAAACAGAAAACGCCGAACACCGAACGTCGGACATCGAACGCCGAACAAAAGGCAATCCCGAGTAAAAAGCCGAAGGTGATTTTGATGTCGCCGGCGGGCCGGCGTTTAGATCAAGAGATGACAAGACACCTTTCGGCGGAATCGCATCTGATCATTGTCTGCGGGCACTACGAAGGCGTGGATCATCGAGTCGTTCAGCATTTGATCGATGAGGAAATTTCCATTGGAGACTATGTCCTGACGAACGGTGCAATCGCGGCCGTGGTTTTGGTAGATGCAATCGTGCGGTTGATTCCTGGCGTGCTTGGCGACAATCAATCTGCCGTCGATGATAGTTTTCGCGAAAGACTCTTAGAAGCGCCGCAATACACGCGCCCCGCCGAGTTTCGCGGATGGAAGGTGCCGGAAGTTTTGTTGAGCGGAAACCACGGCGAGATTGCGAAATGGCGGAACAAGCAATCGCAGAAGCGCACCCGCGAAAATCGGCCCGATTTGTTGGGCTAATAATAACATCCGCACGTGTGTCGTCCCCAGCGCAAGCAAGGGACCTCCCATTTGCTCTGCACACAAGCCCCCACTTGTTAGCGCTAACATCACTCGTGAGATCCTTCGCCGTCTTCGCGCCTCGGGATGACAGAAGAATCAATCCCGCAGTTTCCCTAAAATCACACAGGCGTTGATTCCACCAAATCCAAACGAATTACTCATGACGTAATCTAACTTCGCGGCGCGTCCGTGGTGCGGAACAACATCGAGATCGCACGCCTCATCAGGATGATCGCGGTGAAGAGTAGGCGGAACGTATTGATGCTCGAGCGCGAGCGTGCAAATCGTGGCCTCGATCGCGCCGGTCGCGCCCAAAGGATGCGAGGTGAATGCCTTTGTTCCACTCACTGGAATTTTTCGCGAGTGTTCGCCAAAGACTTTCTTGATCGCAAGGGTTTCGGACGCGTCGTTCAGCTGAGTCGAACTGGCGTGTGCGTTGATGTAATCAATTTGATCGGGAGCAAGTTTCGCATCGGCCAAGGCTTCGCGCATCGCGCGGATGCACGATTCGCCGCTCGGCAGCGGCGTCGTCATGTGAAAGCCGTCGTTATTGAGACTGTAACCGAGGAGCTCCGCATAAATCCTCGCGCCCCGTGCGCGCGCATGCTCGAGTTCTTCAACGATAAGAGAAGCGGCGCCTTCGCCGATGACGAAGCCGTCACGCAATTTATCGAACGGCCGGCAGGCCTTTTCGGGATCATCGCCGCGGCTCATCGTCTTGATGATATCAAACGCACCGACAGTAATACCAGTAAGCGGAGCTTCCGCCCCGCCGGCGACGACCACATCGACGAAACCATCGCGAATATAGCGGAGCGCCTCACCTACCGAGACGGTGCCGCTGGCGCAGCTATTTGAATTGGTGGTGCCGACTCCGCGAAGCCCAAAATCAATCGCGATGTTGGAGTGGGCTGAGCCTCCAAAGACCTGTAAGGCAAGCGTCGGCTGAACGCCGCGAGCGCCTTTTTTCAAAAATCGAATGTATTGCTCTTCGGCTTTACAAACTCCGCCCAGTGCAGTGCCGAAACTCACGCCGATGCGGTCCTGCGGCTTTTCGCGAGAACATTCCAGCCCGGCGTCGTCTAACGCGAGCTTGGCGGATGCGACGGCAAATTGCGCATATCGATCGAGCCGCTTCAGACGATGCGGGGAGAAGAACTCTTCCGCATTCCAGTCGCGGATCTCGCCGGCCACTCGGACTCCGAATGCGCTTGCATTAAAGCTGGAGATTGGACCGATGCCGGTTTTTTCGGCCAGAATGCCATTCCAAAAGCCACTCATTCCTTTACCAATGCAGGTGATCGGACCGAGGCCGGTGATAACGCAACGACGCTGCCCATTTTTGCCTGAGAACATGTGGTTAGCTCCGAGATTCCAAATACGCTTTCATGCATCGAAGCGTGCGATTGGCAACATGGCCGATAAAAAAATCGCCGATGATCGGCTCCATTAGTGGCGCCACGGCGCGGACACGAAAGTTCAGGTCGTGCGCGATTTCGACGAGAACGCCGGCGGGCGTCTCCTTGAAACTCCAGACAACGAACATGCCCTTGGTGAAAGCTTTCAAGTGATGAAACTGCACCTCGAGTTTCTCGCGATTAATGATTTGTTCAGATGTCCAGGAAATTGGAATCCCGGAGCGAGTGGCGGCCATAATCACAACATTACGATCCGTTCCGCGCTCAAGATACTTGATATAACGATAATGTGGCAGAATCTTTGGCCAGTTTTCGAGGTTGGCGGCCGTCTCGAAAATTTCGGCTCGCGACGCCTGCATGATGATTGAATTCGTTTTATGCATCCCGGTTGCGTCGATAATTGTGTCAAACGATAAACTTAGGTGAAGGACTGACAACATGGCGCTCGAGATGCGAACAAAGTGCGAGCGATGCGGAAGCGAGCTGCGCGCCGACGGCGAAGCTTACATTTGCTCGTACGAATGCACCTTTTGCGCACATTGTTCGCAAGAAATGAAAAGCGTTTGCCCAAATTGCGGTGGCGAACTCTTGCGCCGACCGCGGCGTCAGGTCGAGGAATAGTAGATCGCTGGGCGTGAATCCGCAGGGCATCGAACCCTGCGGATTCTTTGCATCGCTCTTCGCTGTGAGTTATTTGCCCTTAATTCCCATCTTAAACTCCGCGTCGAGCTGCATCTGCTTCCTGCGCCAGCTGTCTCATGTAGGAAAAGAAGGCGGGCGATTGGCCGATGAAAAGCCCCATATCCGTGAGGAACTTAAGCGCGCCCATGGCCACGCCCTGGGTCTTAGTCGGTCGAATGATCGAACAGCGTGGAAGGCTTCGACTCAGGAACGGGCATGGTTCTGGCATGATCAGGTTATTCGTGAACAGCTCGTTGGCGACGTCCAAGTGGGGAAATGTCACTGAAACGCCTGTTACCGGGTCAACGGCAGTTAAGGGAGGCGCATTGCCCGCCTTGTCCTGCCAGGTTTGGAAATGCATCGTCTCAGTCGGTCCGATGCTTATCAGGATGCGCAACACTTCAACACTGCTTGCCCTTTGCGCCAGCGATGGATAGAGGCTGTTTCCACCTTGTTCAATCGTTGGAAAGTGAAA
>QHPN01000082.1 GCA_003219115.1 Verrucomicrobiota bacterium
TCATCCCGAGCAAAGCCAGGGATCTCCCAACAGCCGATAGATCACGCCTTCGCCCTTCGATATTCGCTCTCCCCGCTCGTGAGATCCTTCACCGTCCGCGCCGCTCAGGATGACAGCCAAGGCGGGCAGAACCGATCGCGTCCATCACGCGCAACTAGCTCGGCTAGAAACTTTCTTGTCGCTGGCGCGATATCGCTATTCTCCTCTAGCAACTCGCTACACAAACGCCGCAATGCGGTTGCGTCGTCGACGTCATAAAACTTCGGCAGGATATGCACACTCACTTTCAGTTCTTGCGCGCGTTCCAGTGTTTGAGTAAACACGCGCTCGGTGCTCCAATCGATGTCCTCGAAAAGCCGGCGATAGGCTTTTCTCATCCCGATCAAATAATACCCGCCATCATCGGATGGGCCGAGCACAATGCGATCGTCGGCACCTTGCAGCTCCAGTACCCCCTCGCGAAACACCTCCGCTGTCACCGTCGGGCTATCGGAATTAATCAGGCAGCAGGATTCGAAACCAGCGCGCAGCAGGTCGGTGGCGGCGTTCGTCAATCGCTCGCCGAAATTGTCGCCGCGTTGTGGAACCAAATCGAAATCAGCTGGCAAAACATCCACATAGTCGCCCTCGCTTCCCACGGGCGTGAAAACAGCGACACCTTTTGATTCTCGTCCTGCACTGACGATTGCTGCGGCAACATCGCGCAAGAAACAGATATTTAGCTGCGCCGCCTCTTCGGCTGTAAGCGGTGGCTGCAACCGCGTTTTCACAGCACCGGCTCGGGGCGCTTTAGTCATAATCGCAAGTGCACAAAGGTTCGCTTCGACTTGTTTATTACGCTGTGAATCGAGAACACGATGCATGTTGGTGCGCGCTGTGCGTTGATCGAACGATCAGGTCAACTTTTTTCACGAGCACTGATTTTATTCACAAGCTATGTGAGAATTAAGTTTTAATTTAAAGAACTTCTTCATCTTCAAGTTGCGAACAACATGCGAACTGTCGGCTAAAAGCACCGAGCGTAAATACAACGAAGATTTGTGAATAAACGAGCGGGCCTGGCTGGAATCACGCAGTCGAGGCCAGCAAACATTAATTATTAAGCCTTGTTGGAAGTTGTTCGCTTCTTGTTCGGCAATTGTTTAACAGAGGTGCATGAAGATTTTTGGAGTGCGCCATGTGCTGCCTTTTACAATTTTAGTCAGCCTCGTTTGGTCGGATTCAGTGGCTCAAGGACGTGAGCCGGCTCCAGAATTGTCGTTGCTCGACCTGCAGAAGGTTCTCATTAGCAAAAAGTTCGTCGATCTAACGCACGAGTTTGGTCCGGGAATTCCGCATTGGTCCGGTTTTCCCGATGAGCAACAGAAGGTAATTTACTGGTACGAAAAACAACCTGGAGTGGTGGGCGAGGGATTTTTCGCAGAGGTTTTCACCCACGTCGGTCAATGGGGCACTCACGTAGATCCGCCAGCGCATTTTCACAAGGGCCTGCGCACGGTTGATCAAATCGAACTTAAGGAAATGATTCTGCCGCTCGCCTGCGTCGATGTTCATGAGGAATGTGAAAAGAATCCCGACTACACCCTCACGGTCGATCGGCTGAAAAGGTGGGAATCAGACCACGGAACAATTCCTGTGGGTGCGTTTGTGGCGATGCGAACCGATTGGTCGAAGCGCTGGCCTGATTCTGCCAAAATGGCGAACAAAGACAGCCATGGCGTCGCTCATTACCCGGGCTGGAGTTTGCCGGCGCTGAAATATCTGTACGAGGAACGAAAAATTACCGCCTCCGGACACGAAACAACCGATACCGATCCGGGGTTGGCGACAACGAAAGAGGATTATTCCCTGGAAGCCTACATCCTCGGTATCAATCATTATCAGATCGAATTGCTAACTAACCTCGATCAAGTGCCAGAATCCGGTGCGATTATTGTCGTCAGTTTCCCCAAACCAAAAGGCGGCTCCGGATTTCCCGCGCGCGTCTTTGCGATTGTGCCGTGAAGCGTTCCCGCCTGCGCTTTGTTGGAATCGGAAATGACGGCGAGCCGAAAGTGGCGATCGGGCAGTTAAGCGAAACTGCCAGAGAAGTCTGTGAAAAAACAGCGACGCTTTACCAAACCACCGATTCATTCGCACCTTGGATCGGCTATCTGGCGATTGAAGACGGAGTTGTCGTTGGAACCTGCGCATTTCGTTCGCCTCCGCGGAACTGCGAAGTCGAGATCGCATATTTCACTTTTCCAGAATTTGAGGGTCGCGGGTTCGCTACTGAAATGGCGCGTCATTTGATTCAAATTGTGAAGGACACAGAGCCCGGGACCAGGATTTTTGCGTTTACGTTGCCTGAGAAAAACGCTTCCAGCCGCGTCTTGCAGAAATTGGGATTCCGTTTCGCTGGCGAAACGCGCGATGAGGATGAGCTCGTCGTGTGGCGATGGGGATAACGGCAGGCCCAAGGGGTTCGCTGACGTTTTTTGGAGGGGCGAGCTCCGGCGAGCCCGGCGTCGCAGAGCGCCGCCCTCCAACTTCGCCTCTAAGTAAGTTGACGCGCGGGACGTGCGACCGTAATCCGGCATTCACACTATGAATCTGCTCGAGGAACTTCAAGAGCACGTCGTCTGCGGCGATGGCGCGATGGGGACTCTCCTGCTCGATCAGGGTCTGCCGATGGAATCTTGCCTCGAGGAAGTTTGCGTGGCCGATCCCGATCGGGTGCGCGCGATTCATCGCGATTATATCGCGGCCGGCGCCCGCGTTATCGAGACAAACAGCTTCGGCGGCAATGCCGTGCGTCTCTCTCGCTTCGGCTTTGAAAATCGTGTGGCCGAATTCAATCGCGCGGCAGCGAAGCTGGCAAGAGAGGGTGCCGCCGGGAAAGACATTTGTGTTGCGGGCAGTGTCGGGCCGCTCGGGATCAGCGCGCTGGAAGCGGAAGAGCGCGGGATTGATCGCGCCCGCTGTTTTCACGACCAGATCGAGGCGCTCCTCGATGGCGGGGTCGACATGATTTTCCTCGAGACGTTTATGGACGACGTCGAGATGCAAATCGCCCTCGAAGCCAAGAATTCGCTGAGCGATTGCACGACGATTTGCTCATTTGCCTGCGAACCGGAAGGGCGGCTCGCATCCGGTGTCCCAATCGTGGAAGCCTTTGCGAAATTGCGTTCGCTCGGCGTCCAAATCACGGGGGTGAATTGCATGAACGGTCCGCACGCAACCGTGCAATTGCTCCAGCGCATCCCGATTGACGGATTACTCGCCGCTTATCCAAACGCAGGCTATCCGAAGTACATAGATGGTCGTTTTATTTATCACGCGGCGCCTGATTATTTCGCGCAGGCCGCGCGCGAAATGGTGGCGGAAGGCGCGCGCTTGATCGGGGGCTGCTGCGGGACGAACCCGCGCACGATCGCAGCCATTTCCAAAGCGGTCGCCGAACTGAAGCCGGTGAAAGCGAAGCCAGTGCGCGTGATCACTCCGGTCCCTCCGCCGCCGGAAAAAAAGGTATCGGCAACAGCGGAAGAGAGTTTGCTCGATAAAATAGCTGCGGGGAAACGCGTGATCATTTGCGAACTTGATCCGCCGAAGACGCTCGCACTGGAAAAATATTTTCGCGGTGCGCAGGAGCTCGTGCGTTCCGGTTGCGACGCCATCACGCTGGCCGACAACTCGTTGGCGATTTTGCGTGTCAGCAATCTCGCGGTTGGAGCAATGTTGAAAGAGCGCTTCGGGATCACGCCGCTTCTGCATCTGAGTTGTCGCGACAAGAATGTGCTCGGATTGCAGAGTGAACTGCTCGGCATGGCGGCGCTCGGGATGCGTCACGTTTTGCCTCTCACCGGTGATCCTGCCCGCGTGGGCGATCATCCAGCTGCGTCGTCGGTTTACGATGTGAACTCGATCGAGTTGATTTCGATTATCAAAAAGCTGAACGAAGGATTTAGTCACGCCGGCAAATCTCTCAAGGCGCGAACGCAGTTTGTCATCGGTTGTACCTTTAATCCGAACGCGAAAAACCTCGACTCACAGGTAAACCGGTTGGAGCGCAAGGTCGCAGCCGGCGCACAGTTTGCCATGACTCAACCGGTGTTCGATGTCCGTCTCGTCAAGGAAACAAAACGTCGGACGGCGCATTTAAATATTCCGATTTTCATCGGTATCTGGCCGCTGATGAGTGCGCGACAGGCTGAGTTCCTGCATCACGAGGTTCCGGGAATCATTGTTCCAGACGAAGTGCGAAAGCGGATGGCAGATGTGCCGCCGGAAAACGGCAGCGGCGTCGGAATGGAAATTGCGCGCGAGGTTGTGGCTGCAGTCGGCGCGGAATTTCCTGGCGTCTATTTGATTACGCCATTTCTCCATTTCGATTGTACTTGCGAGCTGGCCCGATTTGCGCGCAAGATGTGACGCGCAGATGGTCTGGCGCGCTTGAAAAAAACAAACCGTGTCGTTTGGCTTCAGCTTTTCGCCGTTCTCGGCGTGATCGGGATAATTGTCGCGCTGTGGAACATTTTTCCGGTCCCGGAACTTTTGGAGATGATCCAGCAACGGGTGATGCGCTGGGGCGTTTGGAGTGCAATTTGTTACCCGATTCTTTACGCGTGCTGTAACGTGTTGCTGCTGCCGGGCGGAGTTTTAAGCATCGGTGGCGGATTTTTTTTCGGTTTATGGTGGGGATTCTTGATTGTCCTGATCGGCAACGTGACTGGTGCAGCGATTTCATTTTTCATTGGTCGGACGATCGGGCGCCGGTGGCTGCAGCGCCGTCTGGAAAAATCAAGGAGACTTCATGCGTTGGAACCGGCAGTGGAACGCGAAGGCTGGAAACTGATTTTGTTCAGCCAACTGCATCCGCTTTTTCCCAGCAGCTTAATGAACTACCTCTACGGGCTAACCAAAATTCGTTTTCGTACCTGCATGGTTTGGATCGCAATTGGCCAGGCCCCGGGGCTGTTTCTTTACGCCTATTTAGGGACCCTGGGACAATTGGGGCTGCGCCTGGCCCGAGGGGAAACTCACCCGCGGGCCTACGAGTATTGGGTTTGGGGCGGGGGTCTGTTGATCTCGCTGGCAATTCTGGTATTGACGGGTCGGATTGCATTGCGCATCTTACGCGAAAATGGCAATCGAATTAGCTAATGTTCTGGTGGATACGCAATTCAACGATTTAGTTGCACTGGCATTAGCCGCCCGATCCAAGGCTTATGCGCCGTACTCGAAATTCGCTGTCGGAACGGCGGTCAAATGCAAGTCGGGAGCGGTTTTTGTTGGCGCTAACATCGAGAACAGGTCTTTTGGTCTGACGATTTGCGCCGAACGAGTCGCGATGGGCACCGCAGTCGCGGCAGGAGAACGGGAGTTTGTCGCAATTGCGGTGACCGCGGATTCAGATGAACCAATCGTGCCCTGCGGAGCATGCCGGCAATTCCTGGCTGAATTCGCTCCGGATCTGATTATCGTTAGCGCGACCGTACGCGGCCAGCGGCAGATCGACAATCTTTCGCATCTTCTCCCCGACCCGACCCGAGGAATTCTAAAACATGCTGACCCTTCCTGATCCAATCGACGTTTTGATTGTTGGCAGTGGCCATGCCGGGATCGAGGCCGCCTTGGCGTCGGCGCGGCTTGGTTGTCGGACCCTGATGCTGACGCAAAATCTCGATACAATTGGTCAGATGTCGTGCAACCCTGCCATCGGCGGTTCCGCCAAGAGCCATATAGTTAAGGAAATCGATGCACTGGGTGGCGCGATGGGAATTAACGCGGACGCTACGGGGATTCAGTTCCGTGTTTTGAACGGGAGTAAAGGCGAAGCGGTCTGGGCGACCCGGGTTCAATGCGACAAGAAGGCTTATCAATTTCGGATGAAGGCGATCCTGGAGAAGACACCAAATCTTCAGCTGCTGCAGGGAACAGCTGCTACGCTCGTCGTTGAGGGGGATGGAGCGGTTGGTGTAACCACGGATCTCGGGATCGCGATCCGAGCGAAGGCGGTAGTGATCACAGCCGGCACATTCCTGCGTGGCTTGTTGCACGTAGGCGAGCAGTCGAAGCCAGGGGGGCGGATGGCCGACGCGTCTTCGAGTCTGAGCGACAGTATTCGTGCTTTGGGATTCGAAGCCGGCCGGTTCAAGACCGGGACTCCGTGTCGGCTGAATGCGACTTCGATCGATCTCGCCGGGTTGGAAGTGCAGGAAGGAGACGAGCCGCCACCGCGTCTTTCGTTCTTGGAGAGGGTAGTCGGGGAGAAGGACGAATCATTTACCTTGAATTTCGACGAAACCGGAATGTTCCATGTGGAACAACTCCCCTGTTGGCTCACAAATACAACGCCGGAAACCCATCGAATAATTAGCGCAAATCTCCACAAATCTCCGCTATATCAACGTAAAATCACTGGAACTGGCCCCCGCTATTGCCCCTCCATTGAAGACAAAATTGTCCGCTTTTCACACAAATTATCCCACCCGATTTTCCTCGAACCCGAAGGGCGTCATTCCAGTGAAGTCTACGTCAACGGCATCTCCACCAGTTTGCCTTTTGACGTCCAGCTAGACCTCGTCCGCTCCATTCCCGGTCTCGAACACGCCCAAATTATCCGCCCAGGTTACGCGGTTGAGTACGATTATTTCCCGCCCACTCAGCTTCACCCAACTCTTGAGACCAAGCTCGTTAAGAATTTGTATTTCGCCGGACAAATTAACGGCACCTCCGGTTATGAAGAGGCTGCGGGACAAGGATTGGTCGCCGGAATTAACGCTGCGCTCCAAGCTCGAGGACGCGACCAGCTTACCCTTCCGAAGGAAATCAGCTACATCGGCGTCCTGATCGAAGATCTGACCACGCGTGGAACAGACGAACCGTACCGGATGTTTACCAGTCGGGCGCATAATCGCCTCCTGCTTCGCCAAGATAATGCAGATCTGCGGTTGACCGAAGTGGGTGCCGCGATCGGGTTGGTAGACGAGAAACGGATGGATAGTCTTCGTCGGAAACAAGAAGCGATCGCGTCGTTGCAAACTGCGATCGATGCTCTTCAAGTTGACGGACGTCCGTTGCGTCAGGCGCTGAAAGATCCGCGATTTACTCTGAGCGCAATTTCACCGGAAGTCCTGTCGATCGCGCCATATTCAATTTGGCGGCACCTTCTCGTGGAAATGAAATACGCAGGGTACCTCGCCCAACAAACCAGACGCGTTAACCATGAACAATTGCGCGGCGATCGAACCATTCCGATCGGATTCGATTTCAATGTTGTCCCGGGGTTGCGCAGTGAGAGTCGGCAGAAGCTCGGAAAGGTTCGCCCAACTTCTCTCGGCGCGGCACGGCGCATTTCGGGAATAACAGCCGCCGATTTATCGATTCTTGATATTTGGCTTAGTAGTAAACAGTTAACGAAGTGATCTATCTCGCTACGGCTCTTGTCGCTTATCTTTTAGGCTCCATTCCATTCGGATTCCTTGCTGGCTTAATTGCTGGTGTTGATGTTCGAAAGCACGGCAGCGGCAACATTGGCGCGACAAATACCCTCCGGGTTCTGGGGAAAAAATATGGCTACTCGGTTTTTGCCGCCGATGTCTTGAAGGGCTTTCTTGCTGTTAGGATTGCGCTTTGGCTCGCCCACTTCGATCCGTCTACGGGGTATTTTATTGGAATTCTGGCCGCGTTTTTCGTGGTGGCGGGACACTCATTTCCGGTCTGGCTGCGTTTCCGTGGCGGCAAAGGCGTGGCCGCGGCCGCCGGCGCGTGTCTCGGCCTGGTGCCACTGGCAACACTCATAGCGGTTCTGATTTGGATCGCGACCTTTTTCATTTTTCGCTACGTCTCGTTAGCTTCAATTGTCGCTGCCCTCGCCTTGGCGCTCGGCGCCCTGTTTTTGGGATATGCAGCTGATCCAATCCTTTTAACATTTACCTGTTTGATCGCGGCTTTGATAATCTTGAGGCATCGCGGCAACATCGTGCGTCTGCTCCAGGGTCGCGAACCACGTTTTGAACGAAAATGAAACGCACCGTCATTATCGGCGCCGGGAGCTGGGGAACGGCTCTGGCTGCGCTTTGGGCGAATGATGGCCGCCCCATCTCATTTTGGGGTAACAATGCCGAGCGCATCGCGCGCGTGCAGGAGACGCGGGAGAATGTTGATTATCTTCCTGGCGTTCCCTTGCCCGAAAACGTTTGTGCCACGCACGACCTTGGTGACTGCAAAGATGCGGACCTTGTCGTTTTTGTTACTCCGTCAATGGCCTTGCGCGATATCGCCGCCCGCGTTCGGCAGGCGGGCTTAAAAGAGGGCGGCACGCTCCTGCTTAGTTGCACAAAAGGGATCGAACATGGGAGTGGCATGCGAATGAGCGAAATCCTGTCGGAGATATTCCCCTCAAATCCGATCGCGGTCCTATCTGGCCCAAATCTGGCCGTTGAAGTTGTGCGCGGTTTGCCGACAGCGACAGTGATCGGATCAGCTAACGAGAATTATGCAATCGAGTTGCAACGTTTTCTCGGAAGCGAGCATTTCCGGATCTACACCAGCGATGATGTCGTCAGTATTGAACTTGGTGGCGCGCTCAAGAACGTTTTCGCAATCGCGGCTGGCATAAGTGACGGACTTGGTCTGGGGGATAACTCAAAAGCAGCGCTCATCACACGCGCGCTCGCCGAGTTGTTGCGTCTCGGTACTCGAATGGGCGGGAACGAACGTACTTTCTATGGATTAAGCGGTGTAGGCGATTTGATTGCGACCTGCTTCAGCAAACATAGCAGGAATCGTCGCGTTGGAGAACGACTGGGCCGCGCCGAGACTTTGGCCCAGATTCAGGCCGACACGAAAATGGTGGCGGAAGGAATACCGACGGCAAAAAGCGCCTTCGAATGTGCACGCCGGCTTGACGTGGAAACGCCAATAATCGATCAAATCTACGCCATTCTTTACGAGCGGAAGCCGCTCCTTCTGGCGATGCAGGAATTGCTCGGGCGCGATCCCAAGGCAGAGCGTCTCTAACACCACAGAGGTCACACAGAGCACAGAGGTCCGAGCCGGATTCGCGTTAAGCCTTTGAAAGATTCGCAGATTCCGCAGCTTTGCATAGATTAACAGAATCCATATTTCTGAAAATCAGCGGCAAATCTGTGCAATCTGCGGACACTTCCTGCCTGCTTTCCTCCGTGCCCTCTGTGGTGAATCAACTGCGGCCCATGTCCCGGAAGACCTGTGCGAGCGCTTCCGGGTAAAGCTCGTGTTCGACCGCTTGGATGCGGGCGTGCAGGGACTCCGGAGTATCACCCGGCAGGATCGGAACCTCGCGCTGAAGGATGATGTCGCCATGATCGACCTGCGCGTCCACGTAATGAACGGTGACGCCCGTCCATTTATCGTTAGCTGCAAGCGCCTGTTTCCATGCTTCGAGGCCGGGAAACTTCGGTAGCAGGGATGGGTGGATATTAATAATTTGGCGCGGGAACGCCTCCAGCATCGGTTCCTTCAGTACCCGCATAAAGCCCGCGAGAACGACAACCTCGGCTCCCGCATTTCGCAACATCTCGACCAGTTGTTCTTCGACGATCGGTTCGAGCCGGGTGCGAAAGTGCCCCGGCGGCAGGTAAGCGTTCGGCACACCAAACTCTCCGGCGATCTGCAGGATCGGTGCCTCCAGCACATCAGAAATCACTACGGTGGCTTTCGCGTCTAGCTTGCCATCCCGAATGCTTTGCAGAATGGCCCGGCAGTTTGATCCTTTACCTGATCCGACAATCCCGATGTTAACCATTATTTCGGCCCAATTCTCGTTAGCAGCTCGGAGGTCGAGTAGCCTTTTTCAAAGGGAATGATCTCGATTCTGGTGCCGAACTCGTCCAGGACCGCCCGTTCTTCGGAATCGAGTGTATCGGACGTGTAATCGCCGCCTTTGGCATAGACTGCGGGCTGTGCTGGGCGTAGGAAATTCGTAGCCCGCTTTTCCGGAAAAATTGTCACGTAGTCGACCGACTCGAGCGCGGCCAGCACTTCGGCCCGATCCCGTTCACGATTCACCGGCCGGCCCTCGCCTTTAAGCTGACGAACGGAATCGTCACCGTTCAATCCTACGACCAAAGCGTCGCCGAGTTTTCGCGCCGCCGCCAAATAACGCACATGGCCAACGTGCAAGATGTCGAAGCAACCATTCGTCGCGACAACGCGCCTGCCTTCCGCGCGCAGCCGCGCCGATTCCGCCCGTAATTGATCGAGAGTAAGAATCTTGCTGTTCACGCTGCTCCGACTACGCACTGCAACGCGCCCGGCAGCAACTCGAAAGTTGCCGGTTCATTGCCAATTAACTCCCCATCGACGTTAAACCACATCCCCGGTCGTGATTTAATCGCGATTTTTTTGGCGCGACGAAAAATGATCGCATCGGAGCCCAGGTGTTTCCCGACGAGAATTTGGGCGGCGAGGATGGCGAGTTCGGCGGGACCGCGTTCGGGAATGAGCACGATGTCGAGCAGTCCGTCAGCGATGTCTGCTTCCGGTGCGACTGGGATCCCGCCCGCGACGTACCGGCCATTAGCGACTACCACGTTGTAGAGATCAACCTCCGATGCCTCCGCGTCATCGAGCGCGACAGTGGTGGTGTAACCGCGCAGTTCAGCAAATGCCGCTGCGGCGCTTCGCAGATAAGCGAGCGGTCCCCACGTTCGCTTCATTTCTGCCGTGAGTTTTTCGTCCACCACGCCGCTAAATCCACCGGAAGAGACATTCACGAAATAGCGGACCTGATCGCTGGTGACGCGGACAAGATCGATCGCGCGCGTCTTTCCTTCGACGATCTGTTCCATGACGGTGTCGACGCTATTTGGAACGCCGAGCGTCCGCGCGAAATCGTTGCCAGTTCCGAGCGGAAACACAGCAAGAGCAGCATTGCAGCCGCCCCGCGCAATCCCGTTCACCACCTCATTCAGAGTTCCGTCGCCGCCCGCCGAAACGATCAAATCCAAATCCGACGCCTCACTCGCAAATTTTTCCGCGTCACCGGGCTCTCGAGTGACATGAAAGCGCTCGGGTTTCAGGACATCGAAGCGCTCTCGAACTGTGTCAACGTTCTTCACCGCGCCGGCGATTGGATTGAGAATAACGCAGATTCGCATCGGAATTAGCCCACGAAACACACTAATGACACGAAAATAGGAACAGTGCCGTAGGTGCGACAGGTTTAGAAATTATTCGCGTCCCATCAACCCAGCCTCGGAGGAGCTCCGAAGGCCTACGCGGACAGACGGACAATCCACCCAGGGAAGTTTGGGACAGGACAAAGCGTGTTCCTCCAGCTGGAAAAATCGCAGAGGTGCTCATTGCGACGTTGGAGGGCGTCGCGTCGTCGTCGCCCAAACTTTTTCTCCAAATGTTTCTTTTCCTGGTTCGTGTCATTTGGTGTGATTCGTGGGCACACAAAATCCCCCCTTTTGAGCTTGCCTCGCCGGTTGATTAGTGGTTGATAAGCGCCCGGCATGGCAAGAAACCCGTCAGATTCGTCAAGCAGCGGCTACAAGATTTCGGAAGGCCCTGTGACTTCCTCGTCGCTGCTTCGGCGGAAGGTCGAAACGACGGATGATCTGACCGCCTTGCCTTCGCATTACGGCAAGCCGCTGCTGGTCGGGATTGCGCGCGATCCGCGGACTCTTTTTGTATGCTGGAGCGTCGATTGGCTGGCGGCTTTTGATAACGGTTTTCCGGCGGATCGCTGTGCTCACCTGCGGCTGCGTCAAAAGGGAAATGAGAAAACCGTTGCGGTCGAGCCGATGAGCGGCAGTTGCGCGATCGAAGACTTGGAGCCAGGCGAAACCTATTCGCTGGAGCTGGGCTATTACGCTCCGCCGGACACCTGGAATAGCGTAGTTATCGGGAACGAAGTGATGATGCCATTTGCTTCCGAAGCAGGCGACGAGTTAGTCGATGTCGCGACGGTGCCGTTTCATCTCACCTTCCAGCGAATGCTGAATGCATTACGTGGAAGCGACAGCCGCGATCTCGCGCAAACGCTGGCGGGCTTCCAGGAACGAGCGAACCGGTCACAACTTACGCGCGAAGAATCCGAAATCCTGCGCGCACTTGATGTATCGCCTGAAGATCTGCAAAAGACCGCAGCCGCCCGCGAGTCGTTAGAAAAATCGCAACGCTTATCTGGGCGCACGCCTTTCGGCGGCGCCAGCCCGAGCGAAGGCTTCGGCGGTGCTAGCTGGGGTGGCAGCTAAACGATTCGCTACCAGACAAAGAGTAACGCCATCACTAACGCGCCTTGGCTACAAGGTCCTCGATCACGTTCTCCAGTCCACTGACTACCAAAGCAAAGCGGTCGTAATTGAGTTTGTCGGGGGTATCGGCGGGTGCGTGATAATGTGGGTAACGAAATGGAGCGGTGTCGGTGATCATGATGGCGGGGTAACCTTGCTGCCAGAATGACCAGTGATCCGACCAGGCCACTCCGGGAATGAACGCGGGTACGGCCGCGCCTTCGGAAGGGAGTCGCTCGGCCCGTCGAAAAGTCGACAGCGCGCGGCGCACCAGTCGGCGCGACCCGATGTTACCAACGAAGCCGATAAAGTTACCAACCTTGGGATAGAAGGCGCCGAGCAGCGGCGACGGATAGATTTGCGAGCCCGAGGCATCGGAAAAATAACCAATGGTTTCGAGGCTGATCATCGCGGAAATTTGATCGCCGCGGGCTTTGCATCGGCTGGCGTAAACCAGGCTTCCCATTTGCGAGGTTTGGAAATAGGGAGGCTCCTCATTGACGAAGGCGACGAAACGCAAGGTTTGAATCGGCTGTTTCTTTACGAAGCGACGCGCCAGCGCGAGGACGGCCGCGATACCGCTGCCGTTGTCATTTGCCCCGGGCGCGCCAAGAACAGAATCATAATGAGCACCGACGACGATGATTTGAGGAAAGGTGCCGTGTATTTCGGTTTCGATGTTGTGGCACGGCAAATTATTTATCTGGTAGGTGTCGCGTCGCGGCTGCAATCCGGCGCTAGAAAATGATTTCTCGATGAAATCGGCCGCAGCCCTGAGCTGGGGATAACGATCCATGTTTCGCTCACCGATTTCACCGGCGATTTTTTGGACATCGACGCGTAACTCTTCGCGCAGGATGATCTCCGCCGGCGAAAGCTCAGCCGCAGTTGAGATATTCTTTCCCGGCATTTTTATTCCAAACAGCCAAAGTATTGAGATAATCGCCGCAATCGCGAGCGTGATCCAAAGGCAGTTCAGCAAAAGACGTCGGAACATTGGGAAAAACGGGTATGATACTTGGCGCGTCCTCACACAAAATTCACAAGGGCTACGAAGGCCCGAGCCGAGCTGGCGTTTAGATGCAGCCGCTCCTTGATGAGCCCGCGTCCTTGTCGTTCAAAGTGCGCGAATTAACTGGGAGCGATCGTCATTCGGCGTTGGGGGTTCGATGTTTGCTTTTTCTACCCTCGTTGTGGCCGCGGTGTGAGATTCTGCTACCGGGTCATACTTATCCCTTCGGGCATTTCGGGTGGGGGCGCGGTGATGCGGCTACGATTCTTGCCGTAGGTGAAATAAAAGATGAGGCCGACGACGAGCCAGCCGATTAATCGCAGCCAGTTGGTCCAGCCCAGGCCGTAGATCATGGCGCCGCAGGTGATAATGCCAAGAATCGCGACAACCGGAGCGGCCGGGACACGGAAGCCGCGTTCCAATTCAGGGCTGCGCACCCGCATGATCCAGACGCCTGCGCAAACCAGCATGAAAGCAAACAATGTCCCGATGCTGGTCATTTCGCCGGTAACATCAGCAGGAACGAAGGCCGCCAGTAGGCCGGTGAATACAAAGAACAGCATGTTGGATTTCCACGGTGTGCGATAACGGGGATGGACTTCGGAAAAAATCTTCGGCACGAGACCATCGCGGCTCATTGAGAAAAAGACGCGCGATTGACCTAACAACATCACCAAAATCACAGATGAGAACCCGGCAAGAATGGCGACCGTAACGGCGCGCGAGAGCCATTCGTACCCATGCATGTATTTACTGATCGCAAATGCGACCGAAGCTTCGCGGCCGGCGGCGCGGAAATCATCTACGTTGGCCACCCCGCTAAGCACATAGGAGAAAAGGATATAGAGAATGGTGCAGAAGACTAAGGAACCGAGAATACCGATTGGCATATCGCGTTTCGGGTTGCGCGCCTCCTGCGCGGCAGTCGAGACGGCGTCGAATCCAATATAGGCGAAAAAGACAACGCCCGCGGCGCCAAGAATTCCGAGAAGACCACCATAGTGATGCACGATGCCCTGCGCGGTTGTGTGTGTCGTCGCCGGCGGAATAAATGGCGTATGATTCGCCGGATTAATGAATTGCCAACCGATGCCGATGAACAGAATGACGATACTGACTTTAAGAATGACGATGAGCCCGTTAACGAACGCCGATTCCTTGGTGCCGCGGATCAGCAGCATGGTGAGGATAAGCAAAATGAACAACGCCGGCACGTTCATGATTCCGTGAACACCGCCGGCATCGTGTTCGAAGGGCGAATGCGTCCACTGATACGGAAGCGCCATGTTGAACCAACCGAGCACGCGGTTCGCATATTCGCTCCACGCATCCGACACCGTCGCGGCGGCAACGGCGTATTCGAGGATCAAATCCCATCCGATTATCCAAGCGACCAACTCACCCATCGTCGCATACGAGTAGGTGTAGGCACTGCCGGCAACGGGAATCATCGAGGCGAATTCCGCATAACAAAGCCCGGCAAAGGCACAGCCGATTCCCGCGACGACGAACGCGAGCACGACCGAGGGACCCGCACGATCGGCAATGGCCGCAGCTGTTCGCACGAAAAGACCAGCGCCGATGATCCCGCCGATTCCGAGGGCGATGAGATTGATCGGGCCGAGCGATCGCTTCAAGCTGTGCTCGCCCACTTCCTGCGCCTCTTCCATCAGCCTGGCGAGAGGCTTTCTCGCGAATAGGTTTGCCATGCGTTTTTCTCCTTAATTACTTGCTGTTAAACGAAGCAGTTTTCGGTTACGGCTGCAGACTGGAGGCCAAGCGAGCGTTTGCTGCTTTCCAGAGGAAATAGATCGGCACGCCGCTTAAGACAATAATAAGGCCGGGCCAGGTCGTGGCGGTTTGATAAATAAAGAGCACGGCAAGAATAATTGTCGCCCCAATGATGTAGAGGACAGGCACTATCGGGTAACCAAAGGCCTTGTACGGCCGCTCTGCGTTCGGCTGTTTTCTACGCAGGACAAAGATACCTGCGATCGTCAGGATATAGAAGATGAGCGCGGCCGAGATAACATAGTCGAGCAAGTTGCCGTAAAGGTTGCCGTAACCGGTCAGGTTACCCGCGGCATCCATCTTAACCGTGCGCGGCAAAACTAGCGCCGCGGCCCAGATACCTTGAATGAACAGGCCCCATGCCGGCACATGGTTCTTGTTTAAGTGACCTACCCTCCGGAAGAAGAGGCCATCGCGTGCCATCGCGTAGTAGGCACGCGCCCCGGCTAGGATAAGTCCATTGTTACAACCGAAGGTCGAGATCATGATCGCGACCGCCATGATGGTGGCACCGGCGCCTGGAAAGATGACGTTGGCGGTCTCGGATGCGACGCGATCGCTCGGTGCGTTCTGGATGGCATCCCATGGCAATGCCGCTAGATAAGCCACGTTGGCGAGCAGATAGAGGGTGATGACGAGAATAGTTCCGAGCGCAAGCGATAACGGAACGTTGCGCCTCGGCTCCTTCACTTCCCCTGCGGTAAAAGTGATGTTGTTCCAGGCGTCCGCGGAGAAGAGCGAGTTGGTTTGCGCGACGCAGATGCCAACGAAAAGACCGAAAGCGACCGCTGCCGTCAGACCTGGCCCGACTTCCTGCAGGGTGCCGCGCATAGTCCAGAAGTGACTGAAGTTCTCCGCACCCGCGCCCGACCTCAGGCCAACGATGATACCTAGAATGATAAGGCCGATGAGCGCGCCGGTCTTGGCAGTGGTGAAGACATTCTGCACCAGCTTGCCCAGCTTTAGTCCGCGCGTGTTCATGAAGGTGAGCAGCGCGATCATGCACAGACCGACAAACTGCGCAGTGGAAAGGGAGAGAGCGTAACCGCCGAACCGTATCGGTGCGATCAGGTATTTCGATTCCGAAACCCACGGAACGAGGACACCGGTGTAGCGCGCGAAGCCGACGGCCACGGCCGCGATCGTGCCCGTTTGGATGACAAGAAATAAGGTCCAGCCGTAAAGAAATCCCCACAGCGGCGAGAATGCTTCGCGCAAGTAAACATATTGTCCGCCTGCCTTCGGCATCATGGCCGCGAGCTCGCCGTAAGAGAGCGATGCCATCAACGTGAGCAGACCGGTCACAAGCCACACCACCAGCAACCAGCCGGGCGCCCCGACCTGTCGCGCGATGATCGCCGAGACAATGAAAATTCCCGACCCGATCATCGAGCCCGCCACCAGCATGGTGGAATCGAGCAAGCCGAGTCCGCGAACGAACTTTTCCTCTGTCACTGCGGGTGTCGCTGTGATGCTCTCGTTCAAACGGATATATCCTTTAGCCTGTCGAGTGCCATCGCGCAATCTTGTTTGGAGAGCGCACGCGCCATCGCGTCCGATTGCTCGGTAACACAGACAAGATGCCCGTGCTACTTATTCGATGTCGAGCTCGCGGACCTTTTTTTGCATCCGGACGTTTTCGACGGCGTCCCGAATTTTATCGGCGAGACCGAGTTTCTGCGGTACTGCATCGATTAAGACAAACGGGCTGGACGCGTCGGCGGTATTGATATGGACGTTTTCAACGCCGAAAACGCGCTCCCAAAACGGTTGGCGCGTTTCCAGATCTTTCACGCGGTAAAGTTCGAGCGTGTCGGTTACTTTATTGAAAACGCCCTCGGTAATTTTCAATCGCTCACTGGTCAGTTCGTAAACTTTGTTTTTGGTCTGGAGGAAACGGGCGAGAGCGATGAAAATCGGCACGATGGCTGGAGTGAAAATGTATGGGCTGAAGTCTCTGGTGGATTCGTTGCGCCAGAGAATCGCGAACAAAACAATAAGAGCGCAAAGGCAAAGGCCGGAGAAAAGGAAAATGCTGATGTTTCTTACCGGCGAAGAAGTGCCTCGCCAGATCGTTTCTTCCGCCATGGCGCAATTTGTAGCCGACCTGCTCCCAAGCACAAGGTCCGAGCCGGACCGGCGTAGATGATCACGCAGGCTTTTGTTCTTGCCGCCGGATTGGGAACGCGTCTGCGGCCGTTGACCGATGAATTGCCAAAACCGCTGGTTCCGATTTTTCAGAAGCCGCTCATCACCTTTGCGCTTGATCATTTGATCACCACCGGCATTCAGCGTTTCGTCGTCAATACGCATCGGCTGCCGCATTTGTTCGAACGTCAGTTTGCGGAGAAGAGCTATCGTGGTCGCTCGGTTGATTTGGTGAACGAGCCGGAATTGCTCGAGACCGGAGGTGGGATCAAAAATGCGGAGACGCTCCTGCGCGGCGATGATTTCCTCACCTACAGCGGCGACATTCTCACGGATGTTCCATTGGACGCGCTAATTGACGAGCATTTCCGCGCTGGGAATGATGTCACTCTCGCCTTGCGCGAGACAGAATTTAAGCCCTCGATCGCGTATCAAGACAGACGAATCGTCGACATTGGCGGACGATTCGGCATCGCTGGCGATTACGATTTTGCCAATATTGCGGTTTGGAGCAAAAAAATCTTCCAGCGCATTCCGCAGCGCAAGATGTCGTTTATTCCAGTTTTGCTCGATTGGATCAAGGAGGGCGGAAAGATTGGCGGTCTTGTCTTGAACGAGGGCAAGTGGTTTAACATCGGTTCAAGCGCGCAATATGTGGAAGTGCACCGGGTAATTGCATTCGAAAATTGGAGTCCGGGTTTCATTACCGATGCCGGTTGGGCAGCGCGGATCGCGAAAAGCGCGACTATCGCCGCCGGCGCGGAATTGCGCGGCCTAACTGTCGTGGGCGCTGATTGTTACATTGGCGCGGGCGCGATCCTCCAGGATACGATCGTCTGGCCCGGTGCACAAATTGCTTCTCTAAGTGAGTTGCAAAATTGTATTGTCCGCACGCGGCATACGGCCGAGGGGATTCTGCAAAACGCCATCGTATGAAAACGGAGCTGCTTCTTCGCCAAACCCGTCGGCGTTTACCGGCCTTCAGCGAAGGAGAAATTAAAATCGCGCCGATCGAGAAAGGCGGTTCCGATCGCAGGTTCTACCGCGTCAGTTGTGCGCCCGAGGAATCGCTCATTTTGGTGAAATACAACCTCGAGCGCGCCGAAAACCGGCATTACGTGCGCATCGCTGAATTTCTGACGGAACATGGAATTGCCGCGCCGAAAACCTATTTTCATGACCCCGGCGAAGGATTGATTTGGATCGAGGACCTGGGTGAGAATGATCTTTTCAGTTTCCGCGAGGATACGTGGCTGGTGCGCGGCGCGCTTTATCGATCGGCCTTGAATGAAATCGCAAAGCTCCATGAGCTGCCCCAGAGCGAATGGTCGGAGCTGGATGGACAAATGCCGCCGGAATTTAACGCCGCGCTTTATCGGTGGGAGCAGAATTATTTTTTCGAAAACTGTCTCGGAAGAATTTTTGGGGTCGATGAGGGGAGCCAACGCGAATTGGCGTCGTTGCCTGCGCTGGCAGAAATTGCGGAGGGCTTGGCCGAGTTGCCGCGAGTGCTGGTGCATCGCGATTTTCAGTCACAAAACATTATCGTGCGGGCTGGGCACCCCTTTCTGATCGATTTCCAGGGGATGCGTCCCGGTTTGGCGGAATACGACCTGGCGTCGTTGTTATTTGACCCCTATGTGGAGTTGTCGGCTTCCGAGCGGGAGGAGCTTCGCTGTTATTATATGGAACGCCGCGGCCTGCGATCGGTGGGACAGATGCGTAAGACCCTCCGCCTCTGCGCGATGCAACGGTTGATGCAGGCCTTGGGGGCCTATGGTTTTCTCGGGCTGGTGAAAGGGCACCGGCATTTCTTGGCGCATGTTCCCGCCGCGCTCGATTCGCTGCGTAACGTCGTCGCCGAGATCGATTTGCTTCAGCCATTGGGCGCGGCGCTTGCTAGTCTGCCAAAGAATGGCTGGGTCCATTAGAGAAGGCCTGCCTTCTCCTATCGAAGTCGCCGACGTGCCGCCATCATCTGTGGCGCAGCCGGCTGTAACGCCTCCGCGGGTGGACCCCTGGTGCCGGGCGATTGCTTGGGGCGCGATGCTCGGAGCCAGCCTTCTGCCGACGATTTTGAGTCGTTCCGCCGGCGAGGAAGGCTATTCGGTGCCTGTTGCTCAGGTTCTTGTCCTTGTCCTCGCTTCGTTGATCGTGGGCAGGTCGAGTCGACTGCGAGTTTTGAGCGGCTTTCTTCTGACCCTCGCAGTTTTGCGGCTGGGGTGGTCTGTGATCGCGCCGATAGTCGCGGACTGGGGGCCGGTTTACGGATTGATGGACGGGCTCGACTGGGGGCCAAAGATGTTCGTGATACGTTTGTTGAATGTGACGGGAGCACTGCTCATGCTCACCACTTTTGTCGGGCGCCGGATTACCCGAGACGACCTTTTTCTGCGCATAGGATACCTGAACGCGCCAGTCAAGCCGGAGCGGATTCTTTGGTTTCGTAGCCCGCTGCGATGGTGGCACCTTGGACCGCTGATCGTGCTGATTTTCGCACTGGCCATGATTGCATTCCTATTTTCCAATCTTCGGCCAAATTTTTGGCAGCTGACCCAGCATTGGCAGTTGCTCCCGTGGGCTGTAGCCACCGCCGCCCTCAATGCTGCCAATGAGGAATTCCAATTCCGTTGCGTTCCTTTGGCGCATCTTCGCAATGTATTGCCGCTCCGTGAAGGCGTTTGGTTAACGGCGATTTTCTTCGGACTCGCCCACTACTTTGGCCAGCCATCCGGCTGGCTCGGTGTCGCCATGGCAGCAATTGCCGGATTTATTTGGGGCAAGAGCATGGTCGAGACGCGGGGCGCTGGCTGGGCATTCGGCATTCACTTTGTGCAGGACTTGGTAATTTTTTATTTCCTGGCCATGTCGTTCAAGCCATAGGTCCGATGGGCATATCCGACCTATGGGCGCACAAAAGGGTTCGTTTTCCTTTCTTCACCGATGGTCGTAGGCGGGCCGTGACCTGGTAGGACGGTGACGTCGTCGCCGAGCGGGAACAGCTTCTCTTTAATTCCCTGGAACAACTTGGGCGCGTCGCCACCGGGCAAGTCCCATCGGCCGACACCACCCGCGAAGAGAACATCGCCGCCGACCAGGAGTTTTTGCGGGCGGAGGAAAAAGCACAGGCTGCCGGGACAATGACCGGGGACTTCGAAAACCTGAAATTTTGCCCCGAGGAATTCGCGTTCGGCCGTTTCCTCGATGAAAAAATCGGGCGTGACCGGTTCAATCTCAAACCCAAACCCGAAGTTCCGGAAAAAATTCGGGTCGGAGATCATGGGCGCTGTCTCAGGGTGGCAACCTACTGGACAATGAAAATTTCGCTTAATTTTAGCGACATCGCCGACGTGATCGATGTGTCCGTGGGTCAGGATGAGCAGCTTTAAGCTGACGCCGCGATTTTGTAGCCACGCGCAACTACCGTCTGGCGCGTCAAATAGAACCGCGCCTTCCGGGGCATGAAAAAGATAGCAATTGGTCTCGAAAACTCCGCCGCAAAATGTGTCGTATTTCATCGGTATCAGGCGAGCCAAATGGCACGTTTTTTGAATATTCTGGCTTGTAGATTGTCTTTCTAATCGCTGCGGCGGTCTGGGATTCAAGGGGAGTTCTTGCGTTCAGGGCGACGATCTGCGACTATGGAAAACTTCTTTTTCAGGGCATGAACTATCGTTTTCGTTCCTATACCACGGCGGCGGCAATTTTACTGGTTAGCCTGGCGTTGACCCCCGCGCTTCCGGCAAAAACCGACCTCGACAACGTTTGCGTCTCAGTGGGAAGGCTGCTGGAGGAAGGGCATTACACCCACAAGCAACTGAACGACGACCTGTCGGGCAAGATTTTGCGGAGCTACCTCGAACTGCTCGATTACACTCACCTGTTTTTTACGCAGGAAGACATCGATGCCATAACGCAAAAGTATGGTGTCGCGCTCGATGACGATATTTTACTCGGGAATCTTAAACCCGCCTACGAGATCTACGATCTTTATTCAAAGCGAGTCGACGAGCGTGTCGCAAAGGTCAAGGAATTGCTCAAAGAACCGGTCGATTTCAAAGCTGATGGATCGATCGATTTCAGGCGCGAGAAAAGTGCCTGGCCGAAAAATATGGCCGAGGCGGATGAGCTGTGGCGTGGCCGAATCACGAGCGAGCTTTTACAGGAACATCTGAGCGAGCATCCGATCGAACCCGGACCGCAGTTGGTCGCGCGTCGATACGATCGGCTTGCGCGCAACGTCCACGAGAGTGATCGCGAAGAGCAGGCGAAGTTTTTCCTCGACGCAGTTGCCCTGGCTTACGATCCGCACTCTGAATATTTATCTGAGTCCGATCTGAAAAACTTCAGCATCAACATGGGACTCTCGCTCGTTGGCATTGGAGCGATGCTGCGAACGGAAGATGGTTATGCCAAGATCGAGAGTTTGGTGGCGGGTGGCCCAGCACAGGCCGATGGCCGACTAAAGGTGGGTGATCGCATCACTGCCGTCGGACAAGGAACGGGTGATTTTGTCGATGTCCGTGACATGCGTCTGGACAAAGTGGTAGAAATGATCCGCGGCAAGAAAGGAACAAAAGTCCGCCTCCTGGTCATCCCGGCGGACGCAGCCGATCCGTCCAAGCGCAAAAACGTCGAACTAGTGCGCGATGAAATTAAACTGAAAGACCAGGAAGCGCGCGCCGACATTATTATCAAGAAAGATGACGAAGGCCGGCCGGTGAAGCTCGGCTGGATCACGCTGCCGTCGTTTTACGCGGACATGGATCACCACGCCAAGAGCACGACGAAAGATGTGCTGACGTTGTTGAAGCGGCTGAAGAAGGAAAACATTTCCGGCCTGGTGGTGGATTTGCGGCGCAATGGCGGCGGTTCGCTGGAGGAAGTGATTTCGCTGACGGGGTTGTTTTTGAAATCGGGGCCGATCGTGCAAACCAAAGGCTCGAATGGCAACATCGTGGTCTCCAGTGATCCGGATCCTGGAAATGCATACTCGGGGCCGCTCATTGTCCTGACCAGCCGGCAAAGCGCGTCGGCTAGTGAAATTTTTGCGGCAGCGCTGCAGGATTATGGGCGCGCCGTCATTGTCGGCGACCAGTGCACATTCGGCAAAGGAACGGTGCAGACAATCCTCGATATCGGCGGTTATACTTCGCTGCTCGGCAGCCGTTCGCACAAGGATGGTGCGCTGAAATTGACCATCCAGAAATTCTATCGGGTTGCCGGTGGCTCGACGCAGCTGCACGGCGTGGCCTCGGATATTGTGCTGCCCTCGTTGACCGACCTGCCCGAGTTCGCTGAGGGAGCGTTGAAGAATTGTTTGCCTTATGACGAAGTGCCCAAGGCAAAGTACACAAAATGGAATGAACCGGTGTCTCTTTTTATCGATGAGCTAAAACGCCGGTCGGCTGAACGTGTGCAAGGCGACGCCGAGTTCCACTATGTGCAGGAAGACATGGACCGGTTGCGCCATCGGCTCGATGAAAATCGCATTTCCCTTAATGAGGATGTGCGGAAGAAAGAAATTTCCGAGGATAAATTGCGCAAGGAATTGCGGGCGAAAGAGCGACTGGCGCGCAACATCGAGGAGCCGCGTGTTTATCGCGTGACGCTGGATACTGTCGATAAGCCGAATCTTCAGCTCATCATGTACCCTGGTAAACTGGCATCGGCGAAAAAGAACGGTTCGGCCAAAGTTGCACCGGAAGCGGCCGGCGATGCCGACAGCGATGATGTTCTGGGCGGTGTGGACGATGACACGAAAGACCCCGTGATCGACCCGGAGCGCGATGAGACGATGAACATTTTGTCGGACCTCGTTCAGCTTGAACGCGGTCCGAAGACTGCCAGCACCAATCACTAAGCGCGCAGACGCGATTTAACCTCGGGAGCGGTCGGGGGGTTCCCGTTTTTGCTGCACCCTTAGAACGGCTCTGGGCGGACTTGGTCAAAGCTCTTTCCGATCCCGCGGACTTTGAAGTGAAAGATCACAACGCCATTGCTGGCGATCGGGAGAGCGGCAATATAGAAATCGGAGGCAGAGGATCCACTATTATTACTCCTTTCTCGCATTAGCCGCTAGAGTTTGGTCCGGCCGAAGGGTCGCTGGGAGCTGCCGTTGTTAACCTGTTCTCGGTCTTTGAGAACCGCCTTTGGGCGCGCCTTTCGTAACTGTAATCGTAATTCAATGACGGTAGATCATGCGCCGTGGGAAAGTGCATTCGGTTCCCTCGACGCTAGGTGCCGGCGACTCGGAGGAGCCATTCGTCAACGGACGGCACGCCTCTTTCGCGAGCTCGGATTCAATCCGTTCCTAAGAGCTACATGAACTCGCTGAATGAGTCGCTAATTCGGAGAGGAAATCGGCAATCGCAGGTCCCGTGACTTTATTGGTGTTAGCGCCACTGAGGATCGAGATAACGCGGATCGTATTGCGGTTGAAATCTGGGATCCATTGGTCGGCCAAACCATGGCGGCATTCCTCGCGGTGATTGCCGGCCGTAAGGGTAGTATTGGTTTGAGCGCGGTGTTCTCCCGAAAACTGTGACCGGCGTTCCAACGTCGACCGCCCGGAAGAATGCAATCGCCAGTTGTTCGGGCATTCGCACGCAGCCATGCGATGCCGGATAACCGGGAAGATATCCCGCGTGCATTCCATCAGCTTCATGGAAGCGCATGAAGTAGCGCATCGGTGCGGGAACGAATTTGCCGCCGTGCGGCACTTTCATATCGATATCGGCGTCGGCAATAATCGTTCTGCCATTCCCATCTACGATCTTCCCGTAAATGCTCGAATGATGATTTACCTCCTTCTCAAGGACCTTGAACGACCCGGCCTGAGTAAGATGGCCGTAGCGTCCGCTCGAGATTGGTGATTCGAGAACCAGGCCGCGCCCGCGAATCAGAAACACGGTCTGTTGTTGAAGATCGATCTCGACACGAAACGGATTTCCATCCTGTGCACTCACTGGCGCGAGCGATAGCAACAGGAACGACAGTGCCCAGGAAGCCCTCACATTTAGTTCAACCCCGCAGGAATGAGAAAAGTCTCAGCGCGATCGCCGAAAGATAGAGTAATCACACCGCAATCGGCGCCTTGATCGAGGGGTGCGGGTTGTAGTCGAGCAGGGTAAAATCTTCGAATTTGAAATGGTCAATGTTTTTGACCTCCGGATTCAATTTCATGATAGGGAGAGGTCGGCATTGACGAAGGAGCTGATCGCGCGCCTTATCGACGTGATTTCGGTAAAGATGCAAATCGCCGAAAGTGTGAATGAAATCGCCTGGTCTGAGAGCGCAAACTTGGGCGACGATCAATGTGAGTAGTGCATACGACGCAATGTTAAACGGCACTCCGAGAAATAGGTCGGCGCTGCGTTGATAAAGCTGGCAACTCAATTCACCATCATGCACATAAAACTGAAACAGCACGTGACAAGGCGGCAATGCCATACTGTCGATGTCGGCGACGTTCCATGCAGTAACAATCAATCTGCGGCTGTCTGGATTTTTTTTGATTTCGTCGATTACCATGGCGATTTGGTCAATCCCGTATCTACCTCTCCGCAACCGAGGACCGAGCGGGGTCACGCTTGCCCCTTCGGTAGATTCTCCTAGGTCGAAAAGACTCGGCTGACTTTCGGCACTGGAACACTTTCGAGATCTGCTCTTAGTCTTCGCCCAGTGTCTCCACTGCTTGCCGTAAACTGGTCCTAGATCGCCACTACTATCCGCCCATTCGTCCCAAATTGTTACGTTGTTTTCGCGCAGATATTGAACATTTCTCTCGCCGCGTAAGAACCAGAGCAATTCGTAGATGATCGACTTGAGATGAAGCTTTTTCGTCGTCAGCAGGGGAAAACGCTCGCGCAGATCGAATCGCGCCTGCGCGCCAAAAACCGACAACGTGCCGGTCCCAGTGCGATCGCTGCGCTCGACCCCCTGCTCCAAAACGAGGCGAAGGAGATCGTGATACTGCCGCACATATTAAGCTATCCCGCGTCTTCAGTTCGCGAAATGAAAATTCGAGCGCCAGTGTAAAACCGATCCAGCATCGAATACTGAAACGCTTGAGGTGGATCGGCCGCTCTGCGGGCGATGCCGAAAAAATTGGGCGGCTTCGCCGACATGCATCAACATCGAGCAAGGGACTGCTCGATCCACCTAGGAAGTTTTGCGTAGCTCTTCTTCCAGCTCGCTCTTGCGCTCGTTCAACGTTTGCAAACGCAGCTTCCAGCGATGGAGTTGAATGCTTAGCTGGTTGATGTACCCGGTGACCTCGGTCCGTTGCGATTCATTCTCCTTCAATTTCCGCTGCAAGTCGGTGAGTTCCTGCGGCGACGTCGGGCTCGCGGGCACTGACATCATCGGTACGACCGTCGGTTCGCCACAGCGCTGGCAATTCAGCGTCATTCCGGCGGCGGCGGCGTCAACAATGAGCGGACTGGCGCAATGTTGGCACTTGAAAAGGAGGTCGCCGTGTTCGCTTTTTGTCTGCGGACGAA
>QHPN01000022.1 GCA_003219115.1 Verrucomicrobiota bacterium
TTCAGGTACTATTTCACTCCGCTCACAGCGGTTCTTTTCACCTTTCCCTCGCGGTACTGGTTCACTATCGGTCGCCAATTAGTATTTAGGCTTACGCCGTGGTCGGCGCAGATTCATACGAAGTTTCACGTGCATCGTATTACTCAGGAAATCCCTAGGCGTGCTCCAGTTTTCGGTTACGGGCCTTTCACCCTCTATGGCGCAGCTTTCCAGAAGCTTCACCTAACCTTTGCACTACCACGTCGGGCTCCTACAACCCCCATCGATAAATCGACGGGTTTAGCCTCTTCCGCTTTCGCTCGCCACTACTGACGGAATCGCATTCGCTTTCTCTTCCTCCGGTTACTGAGATGTTTCACTTCGCCGGGTGTCGCGATGCTTCTGCTATGTATTCACAGAAGCTCGAGCAGGTGTTACCCCACTCAGGTTATCCCATTCGGAAATCTACGGGTCAAAGCGTGTTTGCCGCTCTCCGTAGCTTATCGCAGCTTGCCACGTCCTTCATCGCCTATTGGCACCAAGGCATCCATGATGCGCTCTTTGTAGCTTGATCAATCTGTTGGTTTCGCTCCGTCAGAACGACGGTCATAGACCGCCGCTACAGTGGAGGAACCAGATTCTTTTGATAACTGAAACTCTCTCGCTGCAGATTCTGCCGCCAATGACGGCGGCATCTACAACGCTTATTTCAGACTCAGCTCTTAAAGTTGTACTTTCTTACTACCCTGTATGTAGATATCAAAGAACCAGCCCTCACGTCCATTTCAGGCGACAAAAAAACTCAATTCCGTCTCCCCGACCATCGAGCCGCCGTTTTCCGGGGCATCGCGGCCGGGACAAAATTGAGTCCAATTTGCAGTCCCAAATGTACGTAGAACAAACTCCTTGATTAGAGGAGTTCCCGCTTCCGCGGGATCAGCAGGCTAAGCCGAAAATCGACCACGTCAACCTGCGAGGCGAATTTTGTCGCAAAAAGATTACCACGGCTGGGAGACGGACCGAAATCGAAAGGATCTCGTCATGCCGAAAGAGAAAAAGCGTCAGCCTCCTCAGCATCAAGGGCAACGTCCTGGGCGCGAGCACAAAATGAAGCCACGCCCCGAGGCGGAGGATAAAAGCCAACGCGGAAGCGGCAAATTGCGGGGCAAAGTCGCAATCATCACTGGTGGTGACAGCGGTATCGGCCGCGCCGTCGCTGTTGCCTTCGCCAAAGAGGGCGCGGACGTCAGTGTCGTCTATCTCGAAGAGCACAAAGACGCGAAAGAAACTGAGCAACTCGTCGAACAGCATGGTCGCAAATGCTTGCTTATCGACGGCGACGTCGGTGACGAGAAATTCTGCGCCAAGCTTGTCGATCAAACACTGAGCGAGTTCGGCAGGATCGACATCCTTGTTAATAATGCGGCTGAACAACATCCGCAGGATTCGATCGGGAAAATCACCGCGAAGCAGCTCGAAGACACATTTCGCACCAATGTCTTTGCGTATTTCTTTCTGACCAAAGCGGCAATGAAGCACCTGAAGAAAGGTGCGGTGATCGTGAACACAACATCGGTGACTGCCTACAAAGGTAGCCCCCAGTTGCTGGACTACTCTGCGAGTAAAGCTGCCGAAGTGGCGTTTACCCGCTCGTTATCCCAAGCGCTGGCGGATAAGGGAATTCGCGTGAATGGGGTCGCACCTGGTCCGATTTGGACACCGCTGATTCCATCCACCTTCCCGAAAGAAGAAGTGGCCACCTTTGGGTCCGATGTGCCGTTAGGTCGAGCGGGCCAACCGGAGGAAATCGCACCAAGTTACGTCTTCCTCGCTTCTGACGATTCTTCTTATATGACCGGCCAGATCCTGCATCCAAACGGCGGGACGGTCGTGAATGGATAGGCCGGCAGTGAAGCGCAATTAGATCGACGGGGTTCCAAGGATGTAAAAGCAAAAGGAGCCACCCCGTGGGGCGGCTCCTTTGGTAAACGGAAGATTCGCTATTAGGCTTTTTTCCGGAATGGCACTCTTACCCAGCCAAGGCCGATAAGGCCCAGACCTAACAAGAGGGCCGTCGAACCAGAGTCGGGCGCATTATTCCCACCCCCGGTAACGTCCACCGGGCCAGTGTTACCGGTTGTGCCGCTCAGGATGTCAGCAACGAAGATGATGCCGAGATTATTCCCCTGGGTTAAATCGGCAATCGTCGTGTTATTAACAGTGAACACGATATCGGAGCTGATGCCAGTAGCGCCGTTTTTGCACGTCGTACAAGCGATCCCAAACGAGAAGTCGCCTGTTCCATCCCCATTGAAGGTCCCGGTCTGTGCCTCCAAGGTTTCGCCGGCGAACGTCTGAGTGACGAGGATATCCGACAGGGAGATCGTAGCATCGTTGAACTTGAAGAGTTCGTTGTCTGTCGAAGCGGTGTTCGCCCATGTATTTGAATCAAGCAGGTGCACCGTGATATCGACAGAGGTCCCGCTCTGCGTCAGCGTCACTGTGCCGAAGGGCGGAGTTCCGCAACCGCCGGTGCAGTGGTCACTGGTAAAGTCAAAGGTGACTGCCCGCGCGGAACTAGCCGCTAGAAGCAAACCTATTGTTAGAAGCGCTGCAACGGCTCCCAGCCGTGTACGCAGGGCAGAATTTTTTGAATTTGTGGTCATATCTTTATTTCCTAATTATTGAGTATTGAGGTTTATGATTTAATTATTGCAATTATTATGGATTTATGATTTAATTATTGCAATTATCGTATAGGCTGACGATTTAACTTATTGCAAAGGAGCGGGTACGCACGAAACATGCCAAATCTTGCCCTATAAAAGTCTAGTTATTCTAAATCGCCTCTAATTGGGCAGTTATGTACAGTTTTTTTTAAACTGGCTCTTTCTGCTGCCATATCAATTTTGCACAAAGTGTCAGACGATCCGACACATTCAGAATACTCGTTTTACCCTTAAGTATTTGCAACCGCTTGGCGCTCAAGCGCCGACCATGGCCAGACCCACCCGAAATTCGGTTCTGTAAAGTTTGCCTACTGGATTCAGTACGACAGGCGTTTCCTGATGCGTTTCAATCTGCGGATTGATTCGATCCCTTCCAACGATGGCGGGCCCGTGGTGAACCGATAACTTGTAGGGCTAGCGCATCGCTTGCCATGTTTTGATTGGCAGTCGAAGCGTCTGCCATACAATTCTGGAATGCAACGCAGCGATGGCCGGGCACCGGATCAGATTCGCCCAGTCAATTTCAATTTGAACATTGCGCCGCACGCTACCGGGTCGGTGCTCGTCGCAATGGGAAATACTCGCGTCATTTGCGGGGTAACGCTCGAAGAAGTCGTTCCGCGCTGGATGAAAGATCAGAGTGTCGGCGGCGGTTGGCTGACGGCGGAGTATTCGATGCTGCCGTATTCGACCACGACGCGGAAACAACGCGACATCGCCAAGGGACGCCTGGATGGCCGCAGCTCGGAGATTCAGCGACTGATCGGGAGATCACTGCGTAGTGTGATTGATTTGGAGAAACTCGGTCCGCGCACGATGTGGATCGATTGCGATGTCTTGCAAGCGGACGGCGGGACCCGCACCGCCGCGATCACCGGTGCAAGTCTGGCCGTTTCGATCGCTTGCAAAAAACTGCTCGAAGAAAAGAAGGCCACGTCCTCGCCGATACTGAAGCTGATCGCGGCGGTGAGCGCGGGCATCGTCGGCGGCAGCGCGCTGATCGATCTGAATTACGAAGAGGACAAGGCCGCCTCAGTCGATTTCAACCTCGTTGCGACAGAGGACGGCGAGTTTGTGGAAATCCAGGGATCTGGTGAAGAAGCCACGTTTACCCAGAACCAGCTCGACGAAATGCTGACGCTCGGCCGTAGCGCGATTCGGCAGTTAATCGCGACACAACGGAGTATTCTCGATCAATCTGAGCGAAACGCAGCGGAATCGAACGAATCTGGAAACCAGGAATCCAGGAATTAAAATGCTTCCCTTTCTTTCCTGGTTTCCTGGCTTCCAGATTCCTCTTGGTCGTGTTTTTTGACTTTCCTGATTCGTTGTTAATCTGCGGTAATCTGCGTAATCTGCGGATCGATGAAGCGCGCCCTAATCACCGGCATTACCGGCCAGGACGGAAGTTATCTGGCCGATCTGTTGCTGGAAAAAGACTACGAGGTGCACGGAATCATTCGGCGGGCCAGTACCTTTAACACCGCGCGCATCGATCATCTCTATGTAGATCCACACATCAACGGCGTTCGACTTTTCCTGCATTACGGAGACCTGGCTGATTCGGTTAATCTGGTGAAGCTGCTCTACGATTTGAAGCCGGATGAGATTTATCATCTTGGCGCGCAAAGCCACGTCCGTGTCAGCTTCGATATTCCGGAATACACCGCCGATGTGACCGGTGTGGGAACGATCCGTATTCTGGAAGCGATTCGCGAAACCGGAATTCGCTCACGTTTTTACCAGGCCTCGAGCAGCGAGATGTATGGCAAGGCGCAGGAAGTTCCACAGACCGAGCGGACTCCGTTCTGGCCACGCAGTCCCTACGGCGTCGCGAAAGTTTTCTCCTACTGGGCGACGGTGAACTATCGCGAAAGCTATGGTCTCCACGCCAGCAACGGCATTCTGTTCAATCACGAAAGTCCGCGCAGGGGCGAGACGTTTGTGACGCGCAAAATCTCGCGCGCGGTCGCGGCGATCAAGCATGGGCTGCAAAAGGAAGTTTTTCTCGGCAATGTGGAAGCAAAACGCGACTGGGGTTACGCGCCGGAATATGTCGAAGGGATGTGGCGGATATTACAACAAGACAATGGCGATGATTTTGTTCTCGCGACTAACGAGACGCATACGGTGCGCGAATTTTGCGAGGCCGCTTTCGGGCACGTCGATCTCGATTGGAAGGAATTCATCAAACACGATCCGCGTTATGAACGCCCGGCCGAAGTTGACCTCCTCATCGGAAACGCCGCCAAAGCGAAAAAAATTCTCGGCTGGGAACCGAAGACGCGTTTCGATGAACTGGTGCGATTAATGGTAGATGCCGACATGGCGCTGCTCGAACGCAAAACGGCGCGCGAGCATCTCGGCGATCAGCCCTGATCTTATTATAGCCGCGGCGCTTTGCCGCCGCGTCTGACAAATTCGCCTCGACAGAGCAAGGCGCCTACACCGCGCGCCCCTGTTATCTCAATTAGAAATTTGCAGGACAACCGCTCCCGGTTGCCAATCTCTAGAACGGCAGGCGACGCGCCTGCCCTACAACCTTCAACGGGCAGGATACCCGCTGGCCCCACGGCGAGGAAGGCTGTGCTACAGAGCACCGCGGCAACGTCACCGTATGGTCATTCCACTGCGAATGGTCAACGCCGTTTGGGTTGCATTGGCTAACCCAGATACGACCGCCGCCAGTGGCTCATCGACAATCGTGACATGCGCACCTCTTCCGACTACGTCGTAAAGCTTGATGACATCGTCGGACTTCATCCGCACGCAGCCGTAACTAACCGGCAAACCAATATTCCGTTCCTCCGGCGTGCCGTGAATGTAGATGTCGCGACGAAGTGCGTTCCCGTTTTGTAATTCGAGTCCACGCAGCCAGATGATTCGCGTTACGATCGGATCGCGCCCGGGAGCATTGACGCCGACAATTTCACCAGTTCGCCGGCGATCTTTAAAAACAGTGCCGGGCGGCATGCCGTCGCCGATTTTTTGCGCGACCTCCAGTTCACCTACCGGGGTGCGATAACTTCCTCCCCAGTCGCCGACGCCGTATTTAGAAGTCGAAACCGGATAAATCGCGATCAACGTTTCACGATCAAGAACCGCGAGTCTTTGATCCTTGACGCTGATGACGACACGATGTTGCACGTCTTTTTGCGTGGCACAGGAAGTAAGAAAAAGTAACAAAAACAGGAGTGCACCTGTGGCGGCAGGCGTGTCGCCTGCAAGTTTGGGCGACGCAGCCGACCCGGCTGCCTCCACAGTTCGAGTGATCAGCACTCTCATCGATTAAACCTGAAAAATTTGTCTGCGGTCTCCGTCGTGGCCTCCGCGACTTCCTGGAGCGGAATTCCGCGGGCCGCTGCGATCGACTCTGCCACCAGGCGCGTGTAAGCCGGTTCGCACCGTTTCCCCCGAAACGGCTCCGGCGCCAGATATGGGCAATCCGTTTCCACCATGAATTTCCAAAGCGGAATCTGTGCCGCCACTTCCCGAACCGAGGCTCCGTTTTTGAAGGTCACTATCCCGGTGAAAGAAACGAGATGATCGAGCGCGATCACCTCTTCGGCTTGTTCGCGCGTGCCGCCAAAACAATGAAAGACGCCGCGCAATTTGTCCGTGTACGGCTGCATGATCTCGAGGGTATCGTCCCAGGCATCGCGTTGATGGATCACCAAGTTCAGTCCCAGCTCCACCGCCAGATCCAATTGCTGCTCGAATAACATCGCCTGTTTCGATTTATAAGCGCCATCCGCAATGCTGGCATCGATTTGCTCCTCCGTCTCACCCTGCAACGCATTCGCGAATACCTGCACTTTTTTGTCCTTCGCTGCCTCTTTGCTCGGCAACGAATGGTAATCCAGACCACTTTCGCCAAGCGCAACCACGCGCGGACTTTTCGCCAGTTCCCGTAACGGTGTCATCACGTCATCTGGCGCCTCCCCCACATACGTTGGATGAACCCCGATCACTGCGAAAATGTTCGGATATTCTTCCGCCAGCTTGATCGCGCGCCGGCTGCTTTCGATCGACGTGCCGATGGTAATGATGCGCGTTACCCGAGCTTCATTTGCGCGTCGCAGGACGTCATCAAAATCCGGCGCAAAGTCCGGATAATCCAGATGAGCGTGGGTTTCTACGATTGTCATTTCGACCGGAGCAAAGCGTAGTGGAGAAATCTCTTACTATTTATCAGAGCGAAACTTTAACAAAAGATTGAGAGATGTCTCGACTTCGCTCGACATGACAAAGAATCGAGATGCGGGCGCGTGGGTTTCGATTAGTTGATGGTTGGTCCGGGCCGGATTGGCGGTTGTTGATTGTTGAGAGTCCACAGAAAAAATCTTCCTTTCTATCAACTCTCAACCAGAGACTATCAACTTTCTGCGCGTTGAGAGTCCACGGACAGGTGATTTTTCTATCAACTCTTCAACTAACAACTATCAACTACTGCCTCACCACTCCACAATCGTGCTCGCCCAGGTTAATCCGCCGCCGAACACCACCATCAGAACGTAATCGCCGCGTTTGATTCGACCCGAGCGGTTCGCTTCGTCGAGCGCAATTCCCACCGATGCCGCTGAAGTATTTCCATAGCGATCGACATTGACGAAAACTTTTTCGCGCGGAATTCCGAGGCGTTCTCCAATCGCCTCGATGATCCGCAGGTTTGCCTGGTGCGGAATGACGCACGCAATGTCCTCCACCCTCAATCCGGCGTCGTCGATTGCCTTTCGCGCGGCTCCAAGCATGGCAATGACTGCCTGTTTGTAAACTTCCTTGCCCGACATGTGGATGGTCTGCAAAGCAAGGTGAGCGTTCTCCGCCGTGATCGGCGTTTTGCATCCGCCGCCGGGCATGAACAAAATATCGGTGAACTCTCCGGCACTTCCCATGTTGGTGCTGATCACACCGTGCGCGCTGCCGCGATGTCCGAGGACCGCTGCGCCGGCGCCGTCACCAAAAAGCACGCAGGTATTCCGGTCTTTCCAATTAGTGATGGACGTCAGCTTGTCCGCGCCGATCACCAGCACGGAGTCGTACGTTCCCGAAGTAATGAATTGCTGCGCGATCTCGATTCCGACCAAGAATCCGGCGCAAGCCGCCGAAACATCGAGACAGGCGGCGTTTTTGGCGCCGATCTTTTTCTGAACGAAACATGCCGTCGCGGGAAAAACCATGTCTGGTGTTGCGGTTGCAACGAGGATCATGTCGATCTCTTCCGGTAAAACTTTCGCCTGCTCGATCGCGTTGAGCGCGGCTTTCGTTGCCATGTCGCTCGTCATTTCGTCCTTCGCCGCAATGCGCCGTTCCTTGATTCCGGTGCGCGTGGTAATCCATTCGTCGCTGGTATCGACCATGCGCGAGAGATCCTCGTTGGTCAGAATCTTCTCCGGCGCGTAACTACCGGTGCCAATGATTGAAACCGTTCGCTGGTTTCTAGTGGATCGCGCGCTCGAGCGGGGCTGTCGTTTCATGATAACGTTGAACCTCCTCGATAATATGCGGGTTGACCTGGTGTTCAACGGACTCCACCGCCACCCGCAACGCATTCTTGATCGCGAGCGGCGTGCTCGCGCCGTGAGCGATGATGCAAATTCCGTTCACGCCCAGCAGCGGACTCCCGCCGTATTCTTCGTAATTCGTTTTTCGATGGATGGTCCGAAATGCCTCCTTGGCCAAAGCTGCTCCCACCGCACGCTTCGCATTTTTCTGCAACTCGTGTTTGAGCCAGGCGAATATGGCCACGGCAATGGATTCCGATGTTTTCAGAATGACGTTGCCGACAAAACCGTCGCACACCACGACTTCGACCGGATTCTCAAACAAGTGACGGCCCTCGATGTTGCCTCGGAAATTGAGCGAACTTACCCGCAACATTTTGAAAACCTCTTTGGTCAGCTCGTTCCCTTTCACGTCCTCCTCGCCCAAAGAAATAAGACCAACACTCGGTCTGGCATAACCGAGGACGTGTCGTGAATAGACCGAGCCCATGATGGCATATTGAAACAGATGTTCGGGGCGGGCGTCGATGTTCGCTCCGGCGTCGATTAGAACGAAAACATTCGTCTCGGTCGGAAGGATGGCTGCGATTCCCGGACGATCGATCCCCGGCAGAGTGCGCAGTTTGATTTTGCTGGCGGCCACAGCCGCGCCGGTATGCCCCGCGCTAACGATGGCGTCGGCTTGGCCATGCTTGACCAGATCGACCGCGCGGCTCACTGAGGAATCCTTCTTGCGTCGGACCGCTTCCACCGCGCGGTCGCTCATATCGACTACTTGCGAGGCGTGGACAATCTCGACCCGCGGATCGTTGCAGCGATGCTTCTTCAACTCGGCTTCGATCTGACTCGTGTCGCCGACCAGAAACAGTTTTCCGATCCGCCGATATTCACGCAGGGCGAGAACCGCTCCGCCAACCAGATTAGGCGGACCGAAGTCGCCCCCCATCGCATCGAGCGCGATTTTCATGCGAGCTAGGAGTTTGCGTTTAACGCCCCGCTAATGCAAAACCAAAAAAATGGTCCGTCATCCCGAGCGAAGTCGAGGGATCCCGTTGCGAAGGCTTTAAGGTAACATTGCGGGATCCCTCGGCTGTCGCTCGGGATGACGAGCACTTCAGCACGCCGTTCACGCTCCCACACTCAACACCTGGCGCCCCTTATAATAACCGCACGAAGGACAAACCGTATGCGACGGCGCAGTGCTGCCACACTGCGCACATTTATTCAGTTGCCGCGCATGCCAGCGGTTAGCCGCTTTGCG
>QHPN01000023.1 GCA_003219115.1 Verrucomicrobiota bacterium
ATTTTGCCGGCAGAGTAATCGGTCAGCCGATTGTCCCAGGTATGCAGGCCAAGCCCGCTGCTGTTGACCGGATAATTTTCATTGCGCCAATTGTAATAGTCGCCGGCGAGCTTGTGCAGCGCGGCCGAATCTCCGGGTGATGCTTTGCTGTCGGTGCTAATTGGGGGCGCGGTTTTCGTAATCAGCGCTTTGTTTGAAACATTAGGCCGTCGCTCCGGTGGTGTGGGAGCGGCGAGAGCAATTGCGGCCAAAAAAAAGAGAGCGGCAACGATCGATTTTGTCTTCACAGCGGGAATGCTGAACCCTGGTTTGGCATCGCGAAAGCGAAAATGTTCGTTTTTGCTGTCATCCTGAATCGCGAAGACGATGAAGGATCTCTCCTAAGCTCGAACGTTCACGACCATTGGAGAGATCCCTCGCTCGGGATGACACAGCGTGAAATCAGATCACGCCGCCCAAATTCGAAGGTCGTGGCGAATTCGGGTGAAATGGCGCGATTTTCACCACGTACTCCGGATCGTAATCGATCAGCTTCAGCCAGTCCTCCGTAATGTCAGTCGGCGGAAAGATATCGTTTTCCGCGTACTCGGCCTGAAATGACATCTGCAAATCTTGCTCGGTGATGCCCTCATCCGGGATCGTCCCTGGCGAATCCGCCAGTCCGGCTCGCACCGCGATCGCACGCTTGATAGCCATTCCCTTGGCTCGCTCCACTACCGACGCGATGATCGCCCCGCTGACCAGATCGCTCCGATACAATATTTCCTTGCGTCCGCTTCGCAGCGTTACCTCGAGAAACTTGTTTTCCTCGCGTTTGGCAAATTGCCAATCAACAAAGCGCTCAATCAGTTTTCCAATCGCATCTCCGATATGGTCGGCTTCCTTGGCCAACGCGCCATCGTACGGTAACTCGTTAGTTAAATAGATACGGTAAATTTCCCGGGCTCCTTCCTTGTCCGGGCGATCGACTTTGATTTTCCGATCAATCCGCCCTGGACGCAGAATAGCGGGATCGATCAGATCGGCACGGTTGGAAGCGAGAATGATGACGACATCATTAAGCGAGTCGATCCCGTCCATCTCCGAGCAGAACATTGGCACCAGAGTCGAAAGAATGTTGGAGTAACGGGAGGCGCGGCGCGTCCCCAAAATGCTCTCCGCTTCGTCGATAAATAGGAATGGCATGAACCCTTCCCGGCGCTTCTCGCGCGCAGTCGCAAAAATCTCGCGCACCATTCGCTCCGATTCCCCCACCCACATGTTCAAAATCTCCGGGCCTTTCACGTGCATGAAATATTCGCGAACGTCTTTGTCAGTATCGGTTGCCCTAGCGCGCAACTGCCGCGTCAAATTGTATGCGGTCGCCTTACCAATCAGCGTCTTGCCGCAGCCCGGCGGCCCATAAAGGAGAAATCCTTTGGGAGTCGCATGCTGAAATTTCGCGAACAAATGCGGATGCAATAGCGGCAACTCGATCGCGTCCTTAATCGCTTCGATGGCGGATTCCTGTCCGCCCACCTTTGACCACGGCAATTCCGGCACGTTATCGAGATAATGTTCGTGCGAACCGGGCGCCGACATCATCTCCAAGGCCATGCGATAATTGGAATCGACCCGGACTTCGTCGCCCTGTTTCACCGCCGTTTTCGCCAGCTGTGCGGAACGTTGCAAAACAACCGATTGTGTCCCGTGTTCGTTGCCGACCCGCAGGCGATCGGTCCCGATCACCTCGGTCACTTTTGTCACCGGACCGGCTGCCTCGAAGCCGAGGTCGCCGACGATGACGAACGCTTCGTTGACCAGGACACGGGTTCCCTTCTTCAACTTCGCCATCGGAATCCGCGGATCGACGTTGCAGTAATAATCCGCTCCACCAACGACGATATGGGCGGTATCTTTGGCGACGCTTCCGAGAAACGTGCCGATACGATTCGCTGGCGACGTCACTTTTTTGATAACTTCCTCGAGTTTCTCGATCGTCTGCCGAGCTTCGACGAAAATTTCTTCGCGCTGTGAAATTTCCATGCGCAGATCGAGCAGCTCGCGTCTCAAGGCATCGCCGGGCGGGAGTGTCGCAATCAAAAGATCGATGCGATCGAGCAAATCGAATTCCCTTTCACCCTCGTGCTGCTCGTCGCTCATCCTTTTTTCACCCGATTAGACTATACGATGCGCGGAATTGTTCGACAATCCCTGCGATCGCCTCCTCTTGAAGTATTAGACGGCCCACGCCTATTCAACAGCAGGAATCGTTCACCGTTGCGAGGTGAACTTGCCTGGTGCAACCGAACGTGGACTCCCAGTTTCGTCTCTTTACTGAAGCGTTCGCCTCAAACCGATGACCTCGAGTACCGACAAGATAAGATTTTTACCCGCTAAACACGCCAAAAGACAGTAAAGTTGTACAGAGCAATCGTTGCCTGCTTCAAACGCGCTTGGGTGTATTTGGCATGTTTCGTGGGCTAAGCCTGACGTCACCGTCTGCTTGTTGCCGAGCGAAATAACATCTGCAAGACACCTCCAACCCAGCAAAACCAGATTGTCCCCAGAACCATGTAGAAAGCCGCATCCCAAAGCAACTTATTGCGGCGGAAAGCCAATCAAGAGATCCGAAAGACCATTGAACGCTAGCGAAGCGGGCCAATCAATCGCAAGAGCCATAAGAGGAAGTAATCCTGCACGCAGTGGGTTTGCGATCGCGCTCCCGAAGATTAGCCCACAGAACAAAATATGTGTAGTTGCAAGAATTACTGGCAGACGTCTCATGAACGAAGGGCGAACAAAACTATCACTGGTTGGGGAAAATCGACTACGGATTGTGGGTGTCTGCGTTTTCTTGCGAAGAATTCTGGGAACTGGTTTAAAGGCCGGCGCGCGCCCCCTGCCTGCGTTGACAAAATCCGAGCCGAATGCTATCGATCGCACAACTTTACTCTCGTCCTTAAATGGTAGAATAGGGTAAGGTTTAACAGCCCCGCATGTTATGTTACTGAACAGTCAGGTCCTGGTGCTAAACCGTCTCTGGCAGGCGGTTAACATCTGTTCGGCCCGGCGCGCGTTTGCGCTGGTTTATGCCGGACACGCCCAAGTCGTTGCCAGCGAGGGCGAAAACAATTTCCTGACCCACGATTTCAATAGCTGGTGCGATTTCTCCGCGCAATCGCCTGAGCCTGAGATGGTGACGACCATTTCGTTCAAGATCCGCGTCCCGCGCGTGATCGTGCTGTTGTTGTTCGATCGGCTGCCGAAGAAGGAAGTGAAGTTTACCAGGCACAATGTGTTCGAGCGCGACAAGAATACCTGCCAGTATTGCGGCAATGCTTTCGAACGGAGCGATCTGAATCTCGATCACGTCCTGCCGCGCGATCGCGGCGGACTAACGACATGGGAGAATGTGGTCTGCTCCTGCATCGGATGTAACACCCGTAAGGGCAACCGGCTTCCGCATGAAGCCCACATGACCCTGATTCGGAAACCGAAGCGGCCAAAGTGGCGACCATTCGTGCAGGTAACATTCGCGACGCAACAGCATGAAAGCTGGCGGCATTTCGTCGACCTCGCCTATTGGAACGTTGAACTCAGCGACTGAGTGTTGTAGCGGCGCTCTGAGCGCCTACTCTAAAGCCCACCGGGTCATAGACCGCCGCTACAGGCTTTCTTCACCGCAGCGCGTCAAAGATTGGTTGCGGGTAGACGCCGAGCACGAATGTGCCGGCGATGAGGGCGATTAGAGCGACACGAGTTAGCGGGCTAACGATAATTTTATCGGTGGACGACGCAGGCGCGTCCCAGTAGATGGCTCGGACTACTTTAAAGTAATAGTAAAAGCCGGCGCCGACGGTGCCGATCGCAACAACGACCAGACCGAAATGATGTGTGGCGATGGCGGCGTCGAAGACAAGAAACTTGCCGAGGAAACCGGCGGTGAAAGGCACGCCTGCCAGCGATGCCATCGCGACCAGCATGGCGAAGGCCAGGAAAGGTGAACGCTGAGACAGGCCGGCGAAACTTTCCAGCTGGTCGCCTCCGGGTTGACTAACGAGAACCAGGACAGCGAAGCTCAACAGAGTCATCAACAGGTAAGCGACGAGATAGAAAGCAACGGCGCGTCCGGAAAATGAGACTACCGCCACCAATAGATAGCCGGCGTGGGCAATACTGGAGTAGGCGAGGAGCCGTTTGACGTTCGTCTGCGGCAACGCAGCCAGGTTACCATAGATTAGAGTGAGGACGGCGATGGCCACCAGCAAAGTCTGCATTTGCGGCAAGATCAGAAATGGCTCGAGCACGCGCAGGAGAACGATAAATCCGGCCGCCTTCGAACCGACTGAAAGATAGGCCGTGACTGGCGTCGGCGCACCCTGGTAAACATCCGCCACCCAAATGTGAAATGGGACAGCAGCGATTTTGAACCCGAGGGCAATGATGACCAGGACCCCGCCAAAAAGGGCGGCATTTTGCTCAAAACCGGACCGTGACAATACTGTCGTAATCTTTTGCAGATTCGTTTCGCCGGTTGCTCCAAAAATCCAGGTAATTCCGTAGACCAAGAATCCCGTCGCGACCGCGCTGAGGACCAGGTACTTGATTGCCGCTTCCAGTGAGGCCGGGTTGCGTCGGGTAAAACCGACCAGCACATAGAAAGAGATTGTGACCAGCTCGAGCGAAACAAAGATCAGGACAAAGTCGATCGCAGAAGACATCCACATCAGTCCCGCGCAGGTGAAAAGTGGAAGAGCAAAAAATTCACCGAGGCCTGATTGCGGCGTGGTGCCTTGAACCCCGCTCGATACGAGCGGGGCGAAATCGAGCATCATTACAATCACGCCCGTGGTGGTGGCGAGAGCGATTCGCTTGAAAAAGAGTGAGGTCGCGTCTGCGGAATAAAAATTCCAGAACGGCGCGGAGGAGGTCGTGGATTGAGGCGCGACAAAGAAGGTGGCGAGGAAAATGAACGTTAGTCCAAGCAGAGCCGCGTAACCGAGATAACGCCGATCAAGTTTGGCAGAGAACGATTCAATCAGCAGGATGACGGTGCCGAGGACCAGGACAGCAACTTCGAGGTAAGGCGCTGAGATCATTCGGTCGCGCTGAAGTAATTGCGAAACGTGGGCATCAGCCGGTTGACGGCAATCTGCGGGAAAAATCCCAGAAGAAGCGACACCACAACTAGCAACGCGATGGGAACGCGAAAGCCCGATGGGATGTCGCTTTTGACAAGGTCGGACTCCGCGGAGCTGCCGAAAAAAGTGCGGCGATAAGCGCGCAGCATGTAGACCGCCGAGATCACAACACCCCAAAGTGCGAGAAGCGTGGCCCATTGAAAGATATGAAAATGTTGATAATCGAATCCGTTTCGAAAAGCACCGAACACGATCATGATTTCGGCGGCGAAATTAGCGAAACCGGGCAACCCGATGGCCGAGAAGATTCCGAGCCCGAAGGCAAACGCGGCCAACGGCATCGCTTTCGCCAGCCCGCCCATCGCGTCGAGGTCGAGCGAGGGGACGCGTTTGCGGATTTCGCCGGTGAGGCCGAAAAGGAGAGCAATGGAAAGCCCATGGGCAAACATCAAAATGGCGGCGCCGGTGGTGCCGAGGATGTTGGCGCTGGCGATGCCGAGAAAAATGTAGCCCATGTGCATGACGCTGGAGTAACCGAGCATCCAATCGAGGCGGCGTTGCGCAATCGTGACCAGGCCGATGTAGATGATGTTGCCCAGGAGAAGGACCAGCAACATTCCGGACCATTCCCGCGCGCCATCCGGGAGTAATGGCAGGGCCAGGCGAAGCAGGCCGTAAAGTCCAAACTTTTTCAAAACTCCGGCGTGCAACATGGCGGCCGGCGCAGGAGCCGAGGCATACGCTTCCGGCGCCCAGGTGTGGAACGGAACTAACGAGATTAATATTCCAAAGCCAATGAGTAAGACGAGATAGATACTGGATTGTAGGGAAGACGGAATCTGTCCGGCCTGCAGTATTCGCAGATCCAGACTGCGGGCGCTTGCCGGCACGGCGTGATACAACATGATCAGGCCGACGAGCAGAATGATACTGCCGAGCGCGAGATAGATTGTCACTTTCCAGGCGGCAGCGCGGCGATTCCCGGTTCCCCAGATTCCGATGAGGAGGAAGGTCGGGATCAATGCGAGTTCATGGAAGGCGTAGAAGAAAAACAAATTGAGCGAAGCGAATGCGCCGATCGCACCCCCGCCAATGAAAAGGAGGCAGGCATAAAACGCGTTCTCATGATGCTCAATTTCGCCGGTAAACCAGACCGCAGCGACCAGGACAATGGCGCCGAGCAAGATCATGAGAAGACTGAGCCCATCGACGCCAAGGGCAAAGTTCAACAGCATTTCGCTAGAAATAGGAAATATGACGACGAATTGAAACCCGCTCAGGGCATTGAACCGCAGAACGATGATCGCGCTGATTAGTAGGGTCAGGAGGGATGCAGCCAACGCGGTGAGGCGAGCGGGGAAGCCGATCATAATTAAGATGGCGGCGACGATCGGCGTGAATGTGACGAGAAGAAGAAGCATTACCGGAAGATTGCGAAATAGATGATCCAGATAATTCCGAGACCGAAGATGAATGCGTAGGCCTGCAAATTCCCAACCTGCATGAGTCGAAGCAGGGCACCGAAGCTCCAGGTCGCGCCACTGCTTCCGCGCACGACAGTGGCATCAATAATCCAGCGATCGATGAACCCGGAGACGCGGGCGAGAAATTCCTGGGTGGCGTTAATCAGAGCGCGATAAAGTTCGTCGAAGTAGAATTTGCGGCGAAGCAGATTGATGGAGAGTGGCTCCTCGATGCGACTGCGATAGAGAATAATCGCGCCGGCCACTCCGAGGAGCATGGCCACGAGCGCGACCCCGGGAACGAAGGCGGCGACGTCGCCGACGTCGCGTTCATGAGGGAGAGTAAGAAAATGGGTGGCAAAAAAGTTGAATCCGCCAAGGAGCGAGAGCAATGCCAAAACCGCGAGCGGGACGAGCATGCTGGTGGGCGATTCCCGGCTAGTTTTCGCGGCGGGCGAGCGCGGCTTACCGAAGAAGACGACAACGAACAATCGCATCATGTAGAATGCGGTCAGGAATGCGGTGAACAGGGCGAGGCCAAAAATTGCGGGGTTTCGGTTGTAGGCGAGTGAGAGAATAGCGTCCTTGCTAAAAAATCCGGCAAACGGGGGACAGCCGATCAGGGCGAGCATTCCGATACCGAAAGTGACAAAGGTGAGGAAGAGGTTGCGGCCTTGCCCACCCATTTTCCAAATGTTTTGTTCGTGGTGAAGCGCCACCAGGACGGAACCGGCACCAAGGAAGAGCAGGGCTTTGAAGAAGGCGTGGGTAAACAGATGGAACATGGCGGCTTCGCCGGAAGCGAGCCCCACCGCCATAACCATGTAGCCGAGCTGGGAAAGAGTGGAATAAGCCAGAATGCGTTTGATGTCGTCTTGTTGTATCGCGATCAACGCGGCCATCACAGCAGTGATGGTGCCGATCCAGGCGATGACAGCTAGGGCAACAGGCGAGGCTTGAACGAGAAAGCCGACTCGCACCAGCATGTAAACGCCGGCCGCGACCATGGTGGCGGCGTGGATGAGGGCGGAAATTGGAGTCGGACCTTCCATCGCGTCAGGCAGCCAGACATGAAGCGGGAACTGAGCAGACTTGCCAACCGCTCCGCAAAAAATCAGTAGCACACAAATCGTTAGGAAGGTGGGGTTGCTGGTGACACGCCAGAGTTGGGGGACGATTTCGTCGAATACGACAGATCCGGTTGCGCCCCAGACCAACAAAATTCCGAGCATAAAGCCGAAATCGCCGATCCGATTGGTGATGAACGCCTTCTTGGCGGCATCGGCTGCGCTATCGCGTTCGAACCAATGACCGATGAGCAAGTAGGAACAAAGTCCGACCAGTTCCCAAAAGACGAACATCATCACGAAATTATTGGCGAGGACAATGCCGAGCATCGAAAACATGAAGAGTGAGAGCGACGCGAAGTAGCGCGATTTGCCGGGATCATCGCGCATGTAACCGAGCGAGTAGATGTGGATGAGCGCACCTACCCCGCTAACGAGAACCAGCATGGTCTTGCTCAGCGGATCAAGAATGAAACCGATGGGCACACGGAGTATCCCGTGAAATTCGATCCAGGGAATCTCCAAGGCGCTAATCTCCGGTCTCGCAAAGACGATACAGCTACAAAAAAAGCTCAGCAGCACGGCCACGACCGAAATAAAGGCGCTGAGCCTTCGCGCCGGCCGGGTGACAAGGGTGATGAGCGCAGCACTAACCAGGGGCGCAAGTAAGATCAGCCACGGAGTCTTGCTCATAAAGATTTTGGCCCACGAAACACGCGAATAGACACTAAATTTTTACAGATAGACATCCTCCGGTTCCCTTTTTTTGGTGACGAGCCGCTCGTATTCCAGTCTGGGATAGTGACCGAAGTTCGCGAGCAGACCGAGCCCGCAGCCGGTTGCGTAAAGATAATTCAGTAACTGCGCGCGATGCTCATCAACCAGCGCAGAGACGGCCTTAATTTCGAGAACGATCTTTTCGTAACAGATGAAATCAGGAGTGAATGTTTGAACGAGAGTGCGACCCCGATATTGTAGCGTCTCCGGCGGCTTCGAGAGGAACGGAATTCGTTGCCAATCGAACTCTATCTCCAGACACTCATGATATACTGGCTCGAGAAAGCCACGCCCTTTGTCGTTATAGACAGCAAAGCAGGCACCAACGACAGCGTAGCTTTCGTCCTTAAGAATTATCTGTTGCTTTTCTGCGATTCGCGTCATTCGTGTGTTTGGCGGGCTAAAATTTGAGGCTATTAATGTCTTCCACGTTCGTAGTGCGGCGGGCGCGGTAGAGGGCGACGATGATGGCCAGACCAACGGCGACTTCAGCGGCAGCGACGGTGATGATAAAGAAGACCAGCACTTGCGCGTTGTAATTGGGGAGACCGTCGTCGCCGAGGCGAAAACGGGAGAAGGCGACGAGCGAAAGATTGGCCGCATTGAGCATCAGCTCGAGCGCCATGAAAATGATGATGACGTTGCGCCGGAGCAGCACACCGCTGAAGCCGATAGCAAACAAAATTCCGCTAACGGTGAGATAGTCGCCCAGGGTAGTCATCGGAGTTGGCGTTTGCTCAAAACGATCACGCCGACCGTTGCGACGAGAATCACGACGGCGATTATCTGAAAAGGCAGGTTGTAGTTGCCGAATAAAAGCAATCCAATGTTGCGAACATCATCGACTTGCTGAGAAGCAAGCGGCGGAAAGGCTTGTTTCGCCATCTGAGTCCTGCTGATGACAGCAAGAATCTGCACGAGAAGGGAGAAAGCGACGACAAAGCCACCGGTAAAAGCAACCCAATTCATCCTGCGCCGTTCTTCCGCGCGTAAATCGAGCAGCATGATGATGAAGAGAAACAATACCATCACCGCACCGGCGTAGACCAGGACCTGAATGATCCCGATAAAAAATGCGTCCAGCGATATGAACAAAGCGGCCAGGCCAAGGAAGCAAACGACAAGACTCAGCGCGCTGGCGATGGGATTGCGGTTGATGACGACGAGGGCGCCGAAGACGAGCATTACGCCCGCGAACAACCAGAAAAGAAAAGCAGGCATAATAAGGTTCAGGATTTAGGGTTCAGAAAGCAATGAACTTCACTTTCTGTTCTACTGAACCCTGAACCCTGAAACTGTCTTCATTTCTTCTCGTTCCATTTTAGGACGACACCGTGCATGACGCCGCCTATCTCAAGCAGCTTCTCCTTGTCGTGCACCATCTCCGCGCGGGTAAGTCCGGTAATCGCGTAGTCTTTGCGCAGGAAAATGGCTTGTTCCGGGCAGACTTCCTCGCACATCCCGCAAAAAATGCAGCGAATCATGTCGATATCGAATTCGCGCGGATATTTCTCGACCTTGCTGAACCGGTCTTGGGCGGGAATTTCGCCGGGTTCGATCTTGATTGCGCGCGGAGGACAAATGAATTCGCATAGTTGACAAGCCACACAGCGGATGCGGCCTGACTCATCCTTCACCAAAGCAGGCGCGCCGCGATAATGTTCAGGCAACTGCGAGTCCCATTTTTCCTCCGGGTATTCCATCGTCACCTTCGTCCGCCGGAAAAGCATGTTTTTGAAATGACGAAGCGTGATCGCCATCCCGGCCGCGATCGCAGGTAAGTACAGCCGTTCGGACCAGGTTAGCTTCGGGCGTGCAACGTTGATGGACATGATAGGAATGACGAATGACGGGGCTTCGTTAAGCTACTGCGCGGCAGGCGAAATGACGAATGACGAATCAATGACGAAGGACATCATCGATCAAAAAAGGTAAGGATGGCGGCGGCCCAGAAGATATTCACCAGAGCGATTTCAAAGAAGAAGACCCAGCCTAATCGCATTAACTGGTCATAGCGGAAACGCGGGAGGGTGAAGCGGACCCAGATGAAAACAAAAAGGAGGACCGCAATTTTGGCGAAGAAAACAAAAATGTTAATCAGACCAAAGATCCAGCCGTGAGAACCGTCGGGGATACCTGGAAAATGCCAGCCACCGAGAAAAAGAGTAACGATAATGGCAGACCCGGTGATCATGGCAGCATATTCGCCGAGGAAGAAGAGGGCGAACTTCATCGAGCTGTATTCGGTGTGATAACCGCCGACCAATTCCGTTTCCGCTTCCGGTAGATCGAAGGGCAGGCGGTTTGTTTCGGCAAAAACCGCGATGGCAAAGACGGCAAACGAAATCCACATCGGAACAGCCAGCAGCCAACCAAGCGGATTTCGCCAGTCGCCGGCAAATGGAACAATCAGCCATCCATGATTGATCTGGTAATGGACCACTTCCGTTAGCCGCAGGTTGCCGATGAGGAGGAAGATTGGGATGACGGCGAGACCTAACGACAGTTCGTACGAGATCATCTGCGAAGTCGAACGTAGCCCACCGAGGAAGGGATATTTCGAGTTCGAGGCCCAGCCGCCAATGACGATCCCGTAAACGCCGAGCGAAGCGATCGCAAAAACGAAAAGCACGCCAACGTTGATGTCGGCGATTACCATCGGCACACCAAACAAGGTGCTACCAAAGGGCACCACCGCGACGGTGGTGATGGCCGGCACCATCGCCAGACATGGCGCGAGCCAGTAGTAGAATTTGTTTACGTGCGCCGGGGTGAAGTCTTCCTTGAGCACGAATTTCATCGCGTCGGCAATCGGTTGAAATAAACCAGCCGGGCCGACCCGATTCGGTCCGAGACGGTCCTGAATCAGGGCGCTGACCTTTCGCTCGGCATAAACAGCGTAGGAAACCATTGGCAGAATCACGACAAAAACGATGCCGACGATTTTCAACAAGGTCGTGAAGATGAAGAATGTTGTCGGATTCATGCAGTTTTCATTTGGAGGCGTGCAGGGTTGGACGCTCAAAAATTTCCTCATCGACCGGTTCGCCCGGCGGCACCGGAGTGGTGGAGTCCTCAGGGCCCGCCATTATTTTCACGCCGAGGTCGCCAATTTTGCTCAAACTCAGCCCGGCAAATTGCGGAATGGACTCTGCCATTTCCCGAAAAACGTCCTCGATAGACCCAAGACTGTTAGTGCCGCCTAATTCCTGGAGAAGGTCACGCAAGATTTCCCAATCCTGCCGGGCCTGACCTGGTGGCCGGACGGCACGATTCAATCGCTGCAAGCGGCCCCGACCATTGATCATGGAGCCGCGTTTTTCTGCATAAGCGGCCGACGGCAAGACGGCGGTAGCATGCGCGGTGGACGAACTGCGCGAGATGTTGATCACAATGAAAGAAGGCAGTTTCTTCAGTTGCTCGACCGGGATCCCGAAGGCGGTCGGGTCTTCGCCGAGCGCGACGAGCGATTTAATGCGGCCTTCCGCCACACCGGAAGCAACAGCCTCGAGGTTCGCTCCGGGTTTGTTCTGCAAGCCAAGAATCAGTTTTGCGCCATTGGTGTTGGGATTTCGATCCTGGCTCAGCAAAATATCATCCCCCTCGCCTTTCCTTGGAACGATATCGATGAGTGAGACGTTCAAGTGCCGCGCCAAACACGCGGTCAACCAAAGTTCCTCGTTCGTCATTCGGCCCGAGGCGATGATGGCGATGTCCCAGCCGGTGAAATGCCGCAACTGCAGAGCGGTATGGGAAATCACCGTCTTCCAATCGGCGGGTTGCAATTTCTCGCCGCCGAAAACTTCAGGTTCAAGTAATCGTTCAGGACTCGTTAGGTATTCAAAATTGAGCCGGCCGTAATCGCACATCCAGACGGAATTAACAGCGACGTTTTCGCGGGGGGTTTGTCGATAAATCACATCTTCGCGGGACCCGATGATGGTATTGCAGCCGGTCGCGCAACTGGTGCAGATGCTTTTGGTTTCTTTCAGGAACCAGACACGCATCTCGAACCGAAAATCTGATGAAGTGAGCGCGCCCACCGGGCAGATATCGACGGTGTTGAGCGAATAATTATTCTCGAGCGGCCGGTCGGGGTGTGCCGTCAGGATGGTATGTCCGCCCCGTTCGGTAAAACCAAGGACATCGTCTTTCGCGATTTCCTGACAAAATCGAATACAACGCGAGCATAAGATGCAGCGCTCGTCATCGAGGGTGACGCGCGAACCAAGCCGGACCCGTTTTGGTTTTTTGACCTTATTCTCGAGAAAACGCGAATCGGCGCGCCCATATTCGATGCTGAATTCCTGAAGGAGACATTCGCCGGCCTGATCGCAGATCGGGCAATCCAGCGGATGATTGATCAGGAGGAATTCCATGACACCGCGGCGGCATTCCTCGACCACCGGCGAACTGGTGCGGACGCCCATTCCTTCGGCGACATCCTGCGCGCAACAAATCTGGGGGCGCGGCATCCAATTGATCACCGGTTTGCCATCTGCACCCAATTCGAACTTCCGATCGGGCCCCATGCGCGGCAGGCCCATTTCGATTAGACACATCCGGCAATTTCCGGGGGAGCTGAGCTTCGGGTGATAACAGTAGCGCGGAACGTAAGCTCCGACCTGCGCGCACGCTTCAATCACCCGGGTGCCTTTGGGAAATTGATGCCAGACGCCGTCGATCTGAACATTAACGAGTGGAGCCGGGTCAGACATTTTTAAATCTGGAAACCAGGAAGCCAGGAATATTATAGAATAACATCGTCAAGATTGGTGTTGGAATGGTATTCACGTCCGACGCGCTTCACCGTCAGGCGCGGAGCGGCAAAGTTTAAGAGCAGCGCATCACTCAAGTTCGCAGCTTTCAAATACGACCGAACAATGGCGAAATGAATGTCTTCAAGCGCGCTGATCGCCTTGAGCTCGACAACAACAGTCTGCTCCACCAGCAAATCGAGCCGGTGCTCGCCAATGAGAAATTCGCGATAGAATATTGGCAACAATTTTTGTCGCTCGAAGGAAATCCCCGACGCGTTCAACTCAATCGCCAAGGCCTCTTCGTACATCAGCTCAAGAAAACCAGGTCCCAGTTCCTTATGAACCCGAATTGCCGCGGCGATTATTCGATCCGTCAATCCTTTGTTTTGTATTTCCACTCCTGGCTTCCTGGCTTCCAGATTCCTTTAAATTGTTCCCGCGGCACCGGCTTTTTCCCAGCCCGGATTATGCGCCAGCGGGACAGTCGGAATTTTTTCTTCGCTGATAAGTTCCTCAGGCGTGTATTCCGGCGGCAACGGCGGCGGCGCCGATTTCGTTGCGCGGGCGGCAAAATCTTCCGGGAATTTTTCGACGAAACTTTGAGTCGGCCAGGCACAGGCTTCTCCGAATGCGCAGATGGTTCGGCCGGCAATGTTATCCGCGACAGTTTTTAATGTGGCGGGGTCCTGCATGACCCCGCCGCCGAGCAACATTCGATCGGTGATTTTTTTCATCCAAAGCGCGCCTTCACGGCAGGGGGTGCATTGTCCACACGACTCGTGAGCATAAAACTCGTTAATGTTGTTGAGCGCCCAGAGCATGTCGCGCGAGTCATCCAACACGATGACACCGCCGGAGCCGGCCATCGATCCACAGGCGGCCAGGGAATCGAAATCCATCGGGATTTCATCGATGAAAATTTCGCGCTCGATCGTCGACCCATCCGGTTGCTTTTCCTTTATTTTAAACCGCTCGTCCGCGCGCAGCACCTTGGCCGAGCTTCCGCCGGGAATAACGGCCCGTAGTTGTCGGCCGAACTTCATTCCGCCCGCCATTTCGTAGACCAATTGGCCCATGGTTACTTTCCCCACTTCGATCTCGAAATAACCAGGCCGCACCACGTCGCCGCTGACACAAACAATCCTGGTCCCAGTATTGCCGGGACGACCGAGCCTGGAATATTCCGCTCCCCCCATGGCAATGATGTGTTTCACATGGCAGAGCGTCTCCACGTTGTTGACGATGGTAGGACACATGTAAAGACCGAGCACCGCCGGGAAGTAGGGCGGTTTGATCCGGGGATAGGCGCGTTTGCCTTCGAGCGATTCGATCAGCCCCGTTTCCTCGCCACAAATATAGGCCCCGGCGCCGCGATGAATGTAGACTTCGACGTCAAACTTCGAGCCGAGAATATTTTTGCCGAGGAAGTTGTTCCCCTGTGCTTCCTCAATGGCGCGCTCGAGGATTTTCGCTCCTTCCGGAAACTCGCCCCTTATATATACCTAGGCAGTATGGGCGTTGAGGGCATAACAGGAGATTAGGATGCCTTCGAGTAACTGGTGCGGGTCCTGATGAATAATGTAGCGGTCTTTAAAGGTCCCCGGCTCCGATTCATCGGCATTACAAATTAGGTACACCGGCTTCTTTTCGTCAGCTTTGATAAAGCTCCATTTTACCCCAGTTGGAAACCCAGCGCCGCCCCGTCCACGTAAGGCCGAAGTCTTAACCTCGTTAAGAATATCGACCCGCGACATCGTCACGGCTTTTTTTAACTGCCTGTAGCCGCCGTCGCGAAGATAACAATCGATGTCGGTAGTCCAATCTTTGCGGCCAATGTTTTTGAAGATGAGCCTGCGCTCGAGCGGATGGGGGGAAGGAGGTTGATGGTTGATGGTTGATCCGCCTTCGCCCGGCTTCGGCGCGACAGGTAGTCGAAGGCGAAGAAGGTCGGCCGCGGCATTCGGATCGACGTTTTCGTGCAAATCGTCGTTCACCATACAGACAGGAGCGGTGCCGCAGCTGGCCAGACATTCCACAAACTCAATGCTGAAGTTTGCATCCGGGCTAACGAGAACTGGATCGTGAATTCCATCGTGCCCACGGGCAATGCCCGCAGTCGCGCAAAGGTTTTCCATCAGGCGGTAGGCGCCCGCCATGGCGCAGCTCAGTGTCCGGCAGACGCGAACATGCGTTTTGCCCGTGCCCTTTTGCCGTAACATCGGATAAAAAGATACAAGCTCGAGGATATTGATCGGTTGCAGCTCCAACTTCTCCGCAATCCATTTGATGCCCTCGTCAGTAACGAAGCCGAAATGTTCCTGCCAAAGATGCAACAGTGGCAAGGCGGCGCTGCGTTTATGTTCCGCCGGATATTGTGCAATGGCGGCGTTCACCTGCCGCTTGAATTCAGCCGGAAGTTTGGCCGCCGTCATTTTTGGTCGTTTATTTGGGAGGCAGGGTGCTCGATTTTGCCGCCACCTTGTCGTCCTTAAACAACACCGTCACCGTGCCGTTGGATTGCCGATAGACATAGGTGGTGCGCTTGAGCAGCATGAAATCCTTGGTTTCGACACTCGTGGGCGGCCCCAGGATCGATTCCACCTGTTTTTTGCTCATTCCTTCGGTGACCTGATCGACATTGGCCGGGGTAAGCCGCTCACCGGTGCATGAGAACAACAGCGCGCCAAGAGCAAGCCAGACGCATTGTAGACGGCCAGCCTTCATCATCTGTCAAGATTGCTATTCTTGCTGTCGACTTCGTCGTTCTTGAACGTAACTACTGCAAACTTTTTCCCGTCCTCGTAACGCCAAGTCGTTTTCTTAAA